>CAZCPP010000049.1:0-16860 GCA_964500655.1 uncultured Anaerolineaceae bacterium
CGCAGTTTGCAGTCTGAGCTTTCTATTCAGCCAATCACTGCGTAACATGAGTTACATAAATTTGGTATGTTGGGTGTTCGAGAACGAGTTGAATTGCTTGGCAATGATATTCAAATAAAATCTGCCCTTGAAAAAGGGACTCGTTTGAAAGTGTTTATTCCTTTTGGAGAATCCGGTGGAAAAAATCCGCATTTTGCTGGCCGATGACCACACAATCTTACGCAGTGGTATTCGTTCATTGCTTGAAGCTGAGCCGGGGCTGAGCGTAATCGGTGAAGCCGAAGACGGCCGTAAGGCGGTCGGTATGGCTTGCCAAATGAAACCCAACGTGGTTATTATGGACATTGCCATGCCGCTTTTGAATGGCCTAGAAGCCACGCGCCAGATCAAAATGCAGTGTCCGGGGGTGAAAGTGTTAATCTTGAGTATGCACGACAACGAGGATTACATTCGTCAGGCGCTAGAAGCGGGGGCAATGGGTTACATTCTGAAGGATGCGGCAGCTCAGGAATTAATTAATGCTATCCACTCAGTGTATCGTGGTGAGGCGGTTCTCTCTCCCGCGGTGACACGACTGGTGATCGAGGATTATCTTCGCTGGGGTGGGTCACGTCCGCAGGATGATATTGATGGTCTCAGTCCGCGTGAGCGGGAAGTGTTGCAATTAATCGCCGAAGGATATACCAACAAGCAAATTGCGGAGATATTATCAATCTCAATCAAAACAGTGCAAGCGCACCGCAACAGCCTTATGCAAAAATTAGATTTGCACGACCGTGGGGAATTGATCAAATATGCTATCCAGAAGAAGATAATCGAAATTTGAGTTTATCAAAGGAAAATTTCTAAATTATTGGATTGGCACGTTGGTGCAAGAAGGTATCAATAATTACCACCGTGAAAAGGTATAATCTCCACCCATGTCCAAACGTCTAATAACATCTATCATTTTTGTGGTTGCCCTTGTAGGTAGCTATTACTTGTATCGGATTTACCGCCCTGCAACAGAACGCTTGTTTCTGTTCCGCGCTTGGATAAACGATCCCTCTGCTCACCCAGAGTGGAAGCTAACAGCCGGATCTCGCTGCGGGGAGGCTCCATTCATCTTCCCGACCAATGGTATGGTCGGTTTTCTATGGGACGATTCCTTCCGCCCCGGTCATCGTCATCAGGGGCTAGATATTTTCGGCGGAGAAGGGGTTGGTGTTACACCTGTTGTCGCCGCTTATCCAGGATACCTGACCCGCCTGTCAGATTGGAAGTCTTCTGTTATCGTGCGCATCCCATCTGATCCACTCAAACCAGGGCGTCAGATTTGGGCTTACTACACTCACATGGCAGATGAAGATGGCACATCTTATATTTCTAAAGAATTCCCGCCCGGCACATACGAAAAGCTTATTGACGCGGGAACGTTTCTTGGTTATCAAGGCAATTTCTCCGGTGACCTCAACAACCCGACCGGCATTCATTTGCACTTTTCTATCGTCAAAGATGATGGGCAGGGTGGTTTCCGCAATGAGCTTGAAATCCAAAACACCTATGATCCTTCGCCTTACTTAGGCTTACGTGTCAATGCAAACGAAAATTTGGATACAGTGCCGGTATGCAAACAATGACAGATTTCAAAGGGAAAGTCGTTTTAATCACAGGCGCTGGCAAAGGTTGTGGCCGAGAACTAGCTCAGGCTTTTGCCAAGGTTGGCACAACGGTCGCAGCCAATGATATTTCCCCGATTAACGTCGATGTAGTTGTCGAAGAGATTATCAATGAAGGTGGGCAAGCTAAGGCCTATATTGATGATGTCGCCAAAAAGGTCGGTGCGCAAGCCTTGGTCAAGCAAGTAGAAGATGACTATGGCCGCATCGACATTCTCATCAATCATGCATCGGTTGAGCCCTGTGCACCGGTACTTGATATGGATGAATGGGATTGGCATCGTACCTTGGATGTCAACCTCACTGGCGCGTTCCTAATGGCCCAGTCTGCCGGACGCGTGATGCGTGAACAAGGTGGGGGCATGATTATCAATATAGTAGCAAAAGCAACTCGTGAGGAAAACCCAGTGCGCGCAGCATATTTTGCCAGTATGGCTGGATTAGAATCCTTCAGCCAAGATTTAGCTGATGAATTATTGACATTTGGCATCCATGTCCATACGGTAAAAGGCAATACCAGCATTGAAAAAATTCTTGATCTATGCAGAAGTTCGTCATGAATCAACTTTTAGAATGTCGCTCGAATCTAATCGATCAACTGGAATCTACAGCGGATGAATTCCGGTCGGCATGCTTGGCTGTGAGTGACCCGTTAAAATCCGTAGACGAAGGCAGTTGGAACACGCACCAACTGGCAGCCCACACGCGTGACGTAGAAAAGCTGGTCTATGGAATGCGGATTCGTCGAACCGCAGAGGAAGATAACCCCGAATTTTTGGAATTCGACCCGGACAATTGGATCGCAAATATCTACACTATTGATGAGCCGCTCACATCTATTCTGGACGAACTTTCTGCTTCCGTAAAAGAAACCATTTCCTTTTTGCGGGAGCTATCACCAGAAGCCTGGATCCGGGAATCAAGTCACGAGACCTTTGGGAGCGGTTTTACGTTGCAAACCTGGGTCGAACGCGGATTAGCACACATAGGTGAACATCTGGAATCGGTAAAAAAAGAGGCCTAAGCAAACGGGAGTGACCAATGTCACTCCCGTCTTTTTTTGAATTTTTTTATCTTAGTCACAATAAGGGGAGCGAGAGCCAGGAACTCACCCAAGCTAATATCGGGAGGTGCATTTCTAAACCGATTACGCCAATAATAATACCCACTATCATCCCTGCGATAATGTCAGAAGTATAGTGCACACCCATCGCGACGCGCGCCATTGCGACCAACGGTGCCCAGATCCACAAAATGATCGCTATCCAAGTTGGACCCAGACCAGCCGCCATGACGGCGATCAAAAACGCGCGCGCAGCATGTCCGGAAGGGAATGAATGTGGATCAGTGTTGCGGTAAATACCACCCCACTCGCCTTCTGGCCTGCGGCGGCGGATGCTGAACTTTAGCAACATGACAACGACTGCCAGCACGGTAATACTACCAAACAGTACCACAGCCCATTTCTTCCAAAATGGATTGCCTGTGAAAACCCATAGCAGAATCAACGCTAACCCCCAAAACCACGAATCGCCAGAATGTGCAAAAAATACGGATATGCTACGCAGCAAGCCAGGTTGTTCGGCAACACGCATTTGACTTGAAAGGCGGGCATCAATTTCTAATATGGAACGTAAACTCATGCAGAGTAGACCTTGTTGTTATGCTTTGTTATGTAGTTTTTCCATATCTTCGCGTAGGAGTTCAAGTTGATGTGGTTTATCCACATCCATACCGGGCTCGGCGTTTTCCCAAATGATGGGGCGGCCAGTTATTCCGATCCGTTTGGTAACGGTAGCAACCAATTCATCCAGTGTGATGCGACGCGTGGCAACTCTTAACAAGGTTCCAAAGCCTATTGTGGCGGCCTGCTTGAGCGGAGACTTGCGATTGCCGATCAGTTCTTCCCACATTGCCAAATGGTCGGGATCCGTTGCCATAGTCACGTGTGCTATGTGCATGTCTGCGCCGCACAGTTCGATATCTTTCAGCTTTGTGTAAGTGCGATTGGAACCGGGGTAACGCCCTTCCATCACTTCACGGGGAATTACGCCGTAATGCATGTCTTCTTTGGTTTCCATGCAGGTTTCGATCAGCCAGTCTACCATTTCAGCGTTGATGCCTGGAATATCCGAGGAAACCACCAGCACGTATTCAGATTTGGGATCAAGTTCGACTGATTTATTCACACCGGCAACGACGTTTGAAAGCATACGTCCCTGGTTTGAGATGAAGTGCATTGGTTTCTTGCAAGTGATCTCGATTTTGGGTGAGAGACCGATAACTATAACGTTATCTACAAGTTTTGTGTCACTGAGCGCATCCAACACCCATTGAACCATGGGCTTATCGGCCATATCCAAAAGAGCTTTGGAATCGCCGTTTGTATACGGATAGAGCGGTTCTTCAGGAAGTGGTATTCCACCTGCAATCAGAATTGCGTCCATAAAAACTCCTTGGTTATTACCCATTCACAAAGACTCAAAAACACGAAGTCTTTTGTGTGTGTTGATGTACCTTTGTAGTAAATTAGTTGAGTTCCTGTAATTGAGGCTCAAATTCTAATTTGTCCAGCAGTTCGCTGTACTCGTCCCAGCTGAGCGGGCGGTCTTTGCCCGATATAGCGACCAGCGCAGCCTCCATCATATTGGTTCCAAAAGAACGACCATCCAAAACAGGTGTAGTTGTGACCAAATACTTTACACCAAGTTTTTTGAAAAGCGCCACATCTTCGGGTGTGGTTGTGTTGGTAACAATGACTTTGCCTTCCATGTTATCGGGCATGTGTTTCTTGATGTAATGACAATCCCCAGCGATGACAGTAGCCCACTGATAATAGTTTTCATACTTGGGTACGCGCTCATCCTGCTTTTCACCAGTTGGGTAAAGCCATTCAAAAGGGAAACGTGTCACAATGGGAATCATGATCTTAGCCAGTGTGCGCAATCCGCCCAGAGACTTGATCGCGATCGGAACACCCAGAGCAAACATCAGGTCACCAAAGACGATTTCATAGCCAGCTTCCACAAAGGAAGTTGAAAGTCCCCAACGGTCCACGCCCAGCGTGACGAAGACCTTGCGCCCGTGCTCTTTTATGTAGTCACCAATTTTCTCATCAAGAAAAGTCGGGGATTTGTTCTCCAGTGTATTCTTCAGCCCGCCGCCATCCACCACTGGCGTTTTTTCGATGAAACGTACCATAGGCTTCACCGAATGGAATGGGTAGAATTCCCCATCTACCAGCGCGCCCAGGTCAGCACCACCTACGCCAAAGGCATCTACCGTGCCATCCATTTCTTTGTATTTCTGTGCGGCTGCCTCCATATCGCCGTCTGTACCGATGCGTTCGATACTGATCTTTTCACCCAGCAGGTCCACTTCCACCGCCTTGTTGCGCTTGGATGAACCAATGCTAATGCTGACTGCTCGTTTCATGCTTTCTCCTCCAGTGTGGGTTACTGCCAGTATACCCTCAAGTCAGAATCCTGAGAATAACATATCATAAAAGCAAACCCGCCCGGCTTTTGTCGGGCGGAGATATATCTACTTGTTTGTGAACGTTATTCGGTTGCTGCGTTCTCTGATTCAAAGGTCACATCCACCGGCATCCCGGGTTTGAGGTCTCCATCCGGGTTTTCCACTGAGAGTTCAACCGCATACACCGTCGTTTGGCGTTCTTCTTTGGTCTGGACATTGCGAGGCGTGTACTCGGCCTGGTCTGCGATGCGCGTCACGCTGGCGGTAAAGGTTTCGTCGGGGAATGAGTCAACGTTCAAAGCGGCCGTATCCCCAAGGCGTACCTCTCCATAGCGGTCTTCGGATATGTAGACTGTGACGGTCAGTGTATCCAGTTTGGCAATCGTCATGGTGGTCATGCCGGCCTGGATAACCTCCCCAGGTTGCACGCTGCGAACCAGAACAACGCCTTCCACCGGTGAAGTGACGGTCAGTTTGTTGATTTGCACATCCAATAAAGCCAGTTGCGCTTCCGCCTCCATAACTGCTGCATCCGCTTGCTCAACGCCTGCCTGTGCCTGTTCCATTGCGTCACTTGCGGCAATCACAACCAACGAATTTTCACCCGTCTGCAATAGAGCCAGATAATCACGTGCCGCTTCCACTTGCTCCAATGCGATTTCGACTTCGGCGCGGGAATCCAACACACGCACAGCAGCATCAGAAGATAGAAGATTGTTGTAAGTTATTTGAGCATTCTGTAATTCAACTTTGGCTGCATCAAAGGTTCTCTGGGCCGCATTTTCCAGATTTTGATCGTCTGAAAGCTCTTTGGCTATTTTTACACGGTCACTGTAAGAGCCCTGAAAGTTATGCGGTATGTCGGGGTAGCCCAAATTGCTGGGGTCAACTTCCCCCTCGCTAAGTTTAGCCCGATTATATACATCTTTTGTTATCAGGTAGGTGATGCGTGCATCCGCCAGGCGTTGTTCAGCCTCCAGAAAATCAGCATTGTCCAAGTCACTAACAACCTGGGTAAGGTTCGTCTGTGCAGCAGCTAGATTTTCCTGTGCAGTTTCAAGAACCGTCTGCGCAGCTTGAATTTCTTCGGCACGCGTAAAATACCAGCTTGGTTGATCAAAAGGGTCTGGCTTCTTGCCGATCCAATCCTCGATGCGGGTAAAACTATCTTCCGCGCGCGCGGCCGTCAATGTAATCTCATATTGTGTTTGCGCACTTGTGTAAGCCGCTTCAGCAGCCCGAGATGCGGATTTTGCCGTAATAACGGATGCAGCCACAGCCTGGTGCTGCGCCGTCAGCAGTTCATCTTCGATGCGTAGGAGGGACTCTCCCTTAGTGACCGCATCCCCTTCTGAGACAAAGACTTCAGCCACCTGTCCGCTCAATTCCGGAGAGACGGAGATCTCAGTCGCTTCGATCAGCCCCGAAGCCTGCAGTCCCGCACTATCGGCGGGTCCACAGCTGACGATGAGTACGCTAACCAGCAGTAAAAGGATTATTAGTTTTTTCATAACAACCTCCATATTTCCCCTCTCCATATGGGAGAGGGTTAGGGTGAGGGATCAGGCCTTCATAGCCGAAATAAATACATCTTCCAGCGAAGGCTCGATGATCGCCATCTGCTCAACGCTGATACCAGTTTCTTTCAATACATTTTTAATAGCACCTTGATGTTTTTTCATATCTGGCGCAACCACATGCACGAGCGAGCCGTAGAGTTCGATTTCCTCGATGGGCAAGGTATCCGATTCTTGCGCAGCGCGTAATTCTTTGACCGCTCCCACTGCATCAGACGGGGCAATCTCCAAAACCTGACCTCTCATCATTTGAGACTTAATTTCAACAGGCGAGCCATAGGCGATGATGTTGCCTCGTTGAATGAACGCCAAACGGCCGCAGTGCTCGGCTTCGTCCATGTAGTGGGTGGTGACGAATACGGTGATGCCCTCGGAGATAAGCTTGTAGAGTAAATCCCAGAAAGCGCGCCGTGAGACAGGGTCTACGCCTGCGGTTGGTTCATCGAGAAAAATTACTTCTGGACGATGCAATATGGCCGCGCTGAGCGCCAAACGTTGACGCCACCCGCCGGACAGGTCTTTGGTTTTTGCGTGCTCGCGGCCTTCCAGCCCGGCTCTCGCCAGCGCATCGTTGATGCTGGCACCTAATTCCGCATTGGATAAACCATAAGCCGCGCCGTAAAAACGCAAATTTTGCATAACGCTCAAGTCGTTGTACAGGCTGAAACGCTGCGACATGTAACCCACGCGTGGACGGATTTGGGTAGCCGATTCACGCACATCCATATTGAGCACTTCGACCTTGCCCGCGGTAGGTTGCATCAAGCCCAACATCATGCGGATGCTGGTGGTCTTGCCAGAACCATTTGGGCCGAGAAAACCAAATATTTCGCCAGGGTTGACTTCAAAATTGACATCGTTCACGGCGGTGAAATCACCGAAGCGTTTGGTAAGGTTTTGAGCAATGATTGCAGGATAATTTTTCATGATCTAATCCAATGCTTTGCGCACATAGCGCAATGAGAAAGTGCCGATCACCAAGCCTAGCCCGGCTAGCGCCAGTAGGTTGGGCCACAACACATCCAGACCAGTGCCTTTGAGCAGGATGCCACGCAAAATAGTCAACCAGTGATGCGCCGGTACAAAGTTGGCAACCCACTGCAAAACTTGCGGCATTCCTTCAACAGGTGCAGCGTAGCCGGTGAACATGAAGTCTGTCATACCGATCAGCATGACCATTAAGAAAGCCTGGTGCTGTGTTTTAGAAATGACCGAGATGACCAGCCCTTTACTCAGTTCAACCATCAGGTATCCGAAGGCCAAAATCAACAGCAGCGGCAGCGATCCTCGCACGGGCACGTCAAAGGCGAAATGCACCATGGCGAGCATCAGGATAAAGTCTGTGAAGCCTACGATAACGACGGGAATTGCTTTCCCAATGATGATTTCCATCGAGGTATAGGGCATCACCAGTAACTGCTCCAGCGTGCCCAGTTCTCGTTCACGCGAGAAGGCCAAGGCTGCAAAGAGCAGCACAGTGAACTCCAGCATCAGGCCCATCTCGGCGGGGGTTGAGTACAATGCTTCACTTAGAGATTCGTTGAACCAGACCCGCAAACTTGGGGTGAACCCGGTAAATTCATCCGGACTCAGCCCCAAACGTTCGATTGTGATGCGTTCTCCCAATCCTTGCGTCAAGCCCTCGATTGCGCGTTTGGCAGCCAGGGCGGGCGTACTTTCCGCCCCATTCAATATAAAGAAGAGAGTCGGTGTGCCCCTCGACGAGGCCATCTGTTCCTCATAATCCGGTGGGATGACCAGCGCAGCGTTGATCGTGCCACGGACGAGCGCATCTTCGATGGTCGGCATATCACTGACGTATTCCGGCTGGCGGAACGTGCCTGTGTTTTCGAGTGAAACCACCAACGCCCGACTGGGTGCACTGCGGTCATGATCCAGCACCATGATGGGCAGATTGCTGATGGGGCGGGATGTGGCCCAACCGACCAATAGTAATTCCAGCGCGCCGCCCAGTACCATAAAAGCCGGCAGCCACCAATCATTGCGCAGGTGAATGAATTCTTTGATAACCAAAGACCAGATTCTTCGTAACATGCCTTACCCTAACTTCTTTCTGAAAAACAACGCTGCAACCAAAGTAAAAATAACACCCAAAAAGACCATAAAGACGGCGTTTGGCCACAGGATATCGAGCCCGATGCCCGGCAAAAAGATGCCGCGAGTAATGATGGCGTAATGTGTGCCCGGCAAAAAACTGGCTTCCAGACGGGCAATTTCTGGCATGGAGGCAATCGGGAAGAAGATTCCGGTCAGGAAAAAACCGGGGAAAAAGATCACCAAAAAAGAGACGGCCAGCGCTGCGGCTTGTGTTTTCATAAATACACCCAGTACCATGCCCATACTCAGGATAGAAAACATGAAGAGTGCCGATAGACCAAAGAACAACAGGAAGTTGCCGTTGAATGAAATCCCAAACCATGCAATTGCAAATATGGGGATGATGATCACATTGATCAGGCCAACCAGAATATAAGGAATGATCTTGCCCAATAACAGGTCGGTGCGCCCGATCGGTGTAGCCAGCAATTGTTCCAGTGTGCCATGCTCACGTTCATGAGCCAGGGTCAGTGCAACCGACAGAGCCGGGAATCCCAGCACCATCGAGAGCAGGCCGGGAATCAGGTCATTACGAGGCTTCAAATCCGGGTTGAACCAGGTGCGGATGCGCAGGTCAATTGGCTGGAGCGTATCCACCGAAAAACCCTGCGCTGCCAACTGGCTCGCCAGCGCCGTGCTGATGAATTCTTCTGCACGCGCGGCGATATGCTCCACCGCAAAACCGCCACTCTCTGGCTCCGTGCCATCGATGATGATCTGCATCGGCATACCCTTCAGCGCCTGCATATCTGCCGCAAAGCCCGGCGAAATTACCAGCGCCGCCTTGATCTTGCCGCGCATCAACATGCCCTCGATCTCGTCCATGCTCGTGGCGTAAGCGTACAGTTCCAAATCCTGCCCGGCCGTAATCTGTTGCACGAACGAGCGCGAAGTCTGGCTTTTGTCCATATCCAGCACCGCCAGCGGCACATGTTTTATGTCTACCGTCAATGCATAGGCCATCAACAGCAGCAGCGCCGTCGGCGTGAACAGTACCAAAATCAACGTGCTGCGATCGCGCACGATGTGATTAAATTCCTTGCGGGTCACCGCCCAAATGTGACGTAACGACATCACTCCTCCATCCTGCGGATCAACGAAATAAAGGCTTCTTCCATGCGTGCCGGGGCAATGCGAATACTGCGATAGCTGATGTTTGATTTTTTCAAGGCTTTCTTTATCTCAGGTAGACGTTTTCTCCCATTATCAACCAGCAGATTGATCGCTTCGCCGTAAGTTTGCGTTTCATGGACGCCCTTCAGGCTTGCTAGCGTTTCCAGGGCTTTTTGCCAGTCTTCGGCCTGCACCTGGATCACATCCCCCTCAAGCTGACTCCTGATATTCTGCGGCGTATCACACTCGACTAGTTTGCCTTCATACATCAACCCGACGCGTGAGCAGCGATCAGCTTCGTCCATATAGGGTGTGCTGACGATGATGGTGGTGCCTTCCACATGCAGCTCGGTCAGGATGTTCCAGAACTCACGCCGGGAAACCGGGTCCACGCCCGTTGTCGGTTCATCTAGCAGCAGTATCTTGGGCTGGTGGATGAGCGTGCAGACCAGCGCCAGTTTCTTCTGCATGCCGCCTGAGAGATGTACCGCGCGGCGGTCTGTGAACTCCGTTAGACCGGCAAACTCCAGCAGACGGTCTGTTCGCTCACGCTGGTCCTGCTCCGAGACATCGAACAACTCGGCGAAGAAACCCAAATTCTCCAATACCGATAGCTCACCATATAAGCTGAACTGCTGCGCCATATAGCCGATATGCGACTTGATGGCTTCTGCCTGCGATTTGAGATCGAAGTCTAAAATTGTGGCTTCGCCATCGCTCACATCCAGCAGGCCAGCCAGCAGACGCAGGGTAGTGGTCTTACCTGCGCCGTCTGGACCGACCAGGCCAAACAACTCGCCGGGAGCTATCGACAGAGTCAATTCGTCTACAGCGCGAGTAGACTTATAGTCGCGCGTGAGGAAATTGGTCTCGATGATTGGAGAAACGTCGTTCATTTTTTTGCTTTTAATTAGCTCTTGGCTTTGCGGAAGAGCCAAAGCACGATCAGTGCCATTCCAGCCGGTTCTGTGGCTAGAGATATATTACGCAGGGTCTCGCTGAAGTCCATAGCTGGGACGACAAACCAACTTAAAAACCCGGTGGCCACGGCAGTGATGACTGCTGCGATATAGTCTCTACGTACAACGCTGGGGTCCCTGTCCTTCCAGATAAATCCAGCAACCCAGCCCATTAACAAACCAACTACGACCATCGCTACAACAAGAATTACGATTTCCATTTTGTGCTCCTTTTCTCTCCTCTCCTTCAAGGAGAGGGGTTGGGGGTGAGGTTTACGCCTTCACTCCATCTAGCAACAACTTCATCCCTGAACGGATATGATGTTCGGGGTCTACCAGCGAACGGTCATAAACCCACAACAAGATCGTGCCTTCCATTACTGCAACGATTGCGATTGCAGTATCTAGAGCGTCAACATTTCGGAATTCACCACTATCAATCCCCATTTGAATAATTGGTTTGAGCATGTTCATATAGCGATTGAGATAATGTTTAAGCGCTTCACGTACGTATTTGTTGCGAAAAGCCAAAGCCAAAAATTCATATACCACTGGAATCAGGCGAAACATAATCATAAGATCTTTGACAACACTTTCAATAACAATATCGATTGCTTCTTCGGCGTTAGTTGTAGACAAGTCCATATCTTCCAATACTTGAAATTCCCGTTGGAAGATGCGGTCGAGAAAAGCAATGATCAATTTATCTTTGCTTTTGTAATACAAATATAACGTGCCTTTGCTCAGACCGGTCTCTTCGGCAATATCGTCCATGCGCGCATCGCTGAAGCCTTTCTGAGAGAAGACTTCTTCGGCGGCGTTCATGATTTGGCCTTTGCGTTCTTCGCTTACATCTGGTCGAGGGGACATAGTTTCCTTTTGGTATATAACTGACCAGTCAGTCATGTACAGTATAGCAAATTATACGGATTTGTCAATACCCAATTCCCCATTATTGGCCATGAATTCGCACGAATTTCACAAATGGGTTCTTTTTGTGTCAATTCGAGTAATTCGTGGCTAGATTTTGTGTTATTGCAACGACCTCTAGAAAAAAAAGCTCCCCTGGAAATTCTTCCAAAGGAGCTTCGTATTCAGCTATTGCATTCAGGCTTTTGCCAACAGATCGTCCAGTACTTTCTTTGAACTATCATCTACGACCACGTGCTGACTGCCGCCGTGGCTGTCCATCGTCACAACAACTGGGAAATCTTTGACCTCGATGACCCACATTGCTTCGGGTACCCCGAAATCCATTTTGTACACATCCAACACCTTCTGCACGGACTGGGCAATATACGATGCCGCGCCACCGATGGCGTGGAAGTACACGAACGGCACATCCTGACAACCGGCCAGGGTTTTTGGTCCCATGCCGCCTTTGCCGATCACACCTTTTATTTTGAAGTGCTTCATCACATCCGCCTGATAAGGTTCTTCACGAATAGAGGTGGTTGGCCCGGCGGCGGTAAATTTGTAATCTTTTGTATCCAAGCCAGCCACAACTGGCCCACAATGATAAATTACCCCTTGTTCTAACAGCGGTTTGATGGCTTCGTACACCTCTAAGTCATCGCCCTGTGGCTTGCGGGATTTCTTGATAAAAGTTTCGATCATCCATTTGTGGACGGTGTCGCGCCCGGTCATCATCACGCCGGAGAGCGCAACCGTCTCGCCGACCTTTAGCTCGCGGATGGTTTCATCACTGATAGGAATGGTTATTTCGCGCATAGTTCATCTCCAGACATTTACCACGGAGCACACGGAGTCCACAGAGATTTCTTATTTTCTCCGTGTTCTCAGTGATCCCTGTGGTGAATTAGTCGTAAACAACCTCGTCATTCTTAACCGTCATCTTGCGGCGGCGATAGGCCCAGCACATGTACGAGACCGAGACAAAGTACGAGGCAGGCAGGCGGTGCAAACCGGCGATCTTGGTGTCGATCACGGTCGTTTGCCCGCCAAAGCCCATCGGCCCGATGCCCATCTGGTTGGCCTCGTCAGTCAGTTGCTCTTCCATTTCGGCCAAATTCGGGTCGTTATTGCGTTCGCCGATTTTATCGAACAACACTTCCTTCGACGCATAATATGACGAACCGCGATCTCCGCCGATGGCCACGCCCAAGATGCCCGGCGCACAGCCCTTGCCCTGCGCCTTGTAGACCGCATCCAATACCACCTTGCGGACGCCCGCCAGGTCACGGCCTGCGCCGAGTTCATTATTAGGCAATGAATACTGCGCACCGACATTCTCGCAACCGCCGCCCTTGAGCATCAACTCGACCACAAGTGGTTCGTCGGCGTCCACTTCATCAAAATGGATGTGGGGGAATTCGTCGCCGCCCAGGTTGTTACCGGAGTTCTTGTCATAAATGGCATCGACCGCGTTCGGCCTCATATACGCCCGTTCGGTTGCTTCCGCCATCGCATCCCTGATTTGTGCCCGCAGCTTTCTCGTGGACCAACCTTCCGGGTAATGCACATAGAAGATTGGTGTGCCGGTATCCTGGCAAATCGGTGTGGAGTTGGCGCGCGCCAGTTCGATGTTCTTCATAATGGTTTCCATCGCACCGCGCGCAGCCGAGCTAGGTTCTTCCTTCTCGACGGCTGCCTTTAATCGTTCTTCAACATCTTTGGGCAGACTGGACGAGGTAAGACGGATGAGTTCGAGAATCTCTTTTGTAAGGTCTCGCATTAATACCTCCAGTTTTACATTGAAAAGCAGCCCAATGATACTCCAAAATAATTGGTGTTGACCAAGAATTTATAAAAACCTCACCGAAAATCGGCGAGGTTTTCATCAGAATATCAAACGTTATTTGGCTACTTATTGCTGGCCTGCTGGTAAAACATCGACAGCATTCCGGCCTGCATCTTCAACGTATCGATAATGACTTTCAACGCTAAGGTGATTGCGGTGAACAGGAAGGCCATGCCAAGCATGCGCAACGGGTTCAACCAGGCGTCATAGCTACTGACAATTCCGAGTTGCGCGAGCAAAACCGATCCGGCTTGAGCCGAATTCAATGCTCCGTTAATGGAATTGCCCCAATAGGGCGGCACGACACCGGTTGCCAATACGATACCAATAATCAATGCTGCCAGTAAAATCATGATACCCATCATTGCGCTCATCTGGAACACTTTGACGGTTTTTGGCGGGGCAGGAAGCTTATGTCGCTGTCCTTCGGGGATATGGCCGGTGATGACCATGCCCATCTTGCGCAAGTTTTGAGCGATGGTACCCAGCACCATCGTGATGGCTAACAGACCCAGGCCAAGACCAAAGAACTTGAACTGCGGCACCCAGGCTTCGGTCACGTGCGAAACGACGTTTGCTTGCACAAAAGCACTGCCAACTTCAGCTCCCTCGCGAACGGCTTTCGCATCCGAGAAGAATGCTGTCTGTGCCGAGCTGAGTACAAACAACCCAACTAGGAAAGCGATCAGTGCGAACATCCAGCCCATCACCGCGATTTGCGGGAACATTGGCATCATTTTCTCAATCATACTGAACGGAAATGAAGATTGTTTATTCATTGCATAACTCCTAATCTACAAGCCTATTTCCGCACGATGTACGGGAAACAGGCGCTCATGATTTGACCACGATTCTTCAACAGAGCCGGGATGCTGGAAAATGCCAGTGCAATGCCGACCATGAAGGAAGTCACACCTACAAAGGTGAACGGTTCGAGCCAACGTGGAGTAGACGTCAGCGTGCCCAGTTGGCCGAGCAGAAGCGAGCCGGTCTCGGCGGCGTCACGAGCCGCTTTGGCGTTTGCACCCCAATAGCCGGAAGCTGCCGGGGTCAGGACAAATAATCCGATCAAAAATGAAACTGCGATAAATATCCAACCGAGCATAGTCAAGAGTGGAAACACCTTTAACTGCCAGGCGGGTTTTTGATTTGTGTTCATCGTAATAACTCCTTTTATCCCTTTGTTACTAAGCTGCACTGGCGCCTAAGACGTTATCCAACATCTTGGTTTGTGCCTTCAGAATGAAGATGATGGTCGCCAGACCCATTGTGATGGCCAGGAACTCGGTGGCGATCCCGAAGAACTTGAACGGTACCAACCAACCTTCCACGGCATGGATGGTTTGAATGCCATTCAAGAGTGCTGAGCCGGGGCCAGCAGCGTCTATGGCTGGAAGTGGATTGGCAAACACGCTGCGGGCGATGCCTGCCAGCCACAAACCAACTACGAACACGGCGATGAAAATCATCTCGCCGAACATCATGACCATCGGCATCAGCTTGCCGTACCAGGGAGCCGGGGGCAGGGTGGGTTGTTTGCCTTCTGGCAGGTTGGACAAGATTTCCTTCCCAGCGCCCAGCAGATTGTCGATGATGACGCGCAGCGCCATGACAATCCCGCCCAGGATCAGGCCAAGACCCAGAAACTTGAAGGTCGGTAGCCACAAACCGGTGCTTTCAATTGCAGCCCGTTGCGTCATCAAAGTAGTCTCGCGAACGACTTTGCTTTCGGCAAAATAGGCGGCTGCGGTCTGGGAATTGGTAAATCCAATAAAAAATGCGGCCAGCACGATCATAAATCCGAGTGCAATTAACATTGGATACATGCGAGCCATCTTCCCGATCATTTGTTGCATTTGACACCTCCTTAGTGTCTCTATTTGCCACTCACAAAGCGGAGATGGCGTGAAAATGTACACTTCGGATGCATTCCAAAGGTAGCGCCTTACAACTGCAGGCGGAAAACTTACAGATTTGATAGTTATTTAATATTTGTGTAAGAATTATCCAGCAGCACGCTTCTAAAAAAGTCTGCTTAGAGGGTAATTTAGACCAGTCTCCCAACATCTACGTTTGTTCCCTAAAATCCTGCGCGCCCAATCTGTTGACTCGAATGCTATACTATTTATGTCACCAGCTAACAATAATTAGCTCGTTACACAGAATTGACTCAGTTGTAAGCGTAAAAATTTTAGGAGCAACAATGATTATCCCAAAGTACTGGGCAAAAAGCGCTCAATCAGTTACCGCCCCAGACGGGCGCAAATATGCACTCTCTCGCTGGCAGTGGTCAGATATCAGCACACAAGATGCCCAACATCAAGCAACTACGAGGGTCGCAGAACTGGCACGAAAAGTATTGGCCTCTGAGCCGCTCAATCGCTACACCTATGGAGACCGCCCCCTTCGAGAAGAGATATCTCAAGCTGTAACCAATCATATTGGGAAGGAAGTCGCCATTGTCACTCGTAACATTTATGGCGCCCTTATTGTGAACGCCGAGAGTGCTATGTTTGTTGATATCGACTTTGAAGACGATCAAAATAGTGATATTGGTTCAGTTCTCTCAAACCTGTTTGGTCGCGAGAAAATAAATCCCGAAGATGAACCGCTTCAACACATCCAAACTTGGTGGGAGGGACATCGCGATATCAGCCTGCGCGTCTATCGTACATTCGCCGGACTCCGTTGCCTGGTCACCAGCCACGTGTTTGACCCCGCGCAACCAGACACAACGAGCATCTTGACCGAATTAAACAGCGATCCACTCTACGTGCGGCTGTGTCGCGTGCAGGAATGTTTTCGTGCCCGCCTGACGCCCAAACCCTGGCGCTGCAATGTGATCAAGCCGCCGTCACGCTACCCGTGGAGCGATTCGGCCTCTGAGATGCGTTACCGTCAATGGGAACAGCGATACGAAGGCGTCACAGCCAAATATGCTACCTGCCAATTGATCAAGCAATTTGGGTCAGGTGAATGCCATCCTGATGTTGAGCCAGTTCTTAAACTACATGACCGCTTAACTCAAACGGAATCCAATTTGAAGTTGGCCTGAGAGTTTCGCTTACGTTAATACGCTACCTAAATTTTAATATAATCCCATCACAACCTGTTGACAGGAATGCTATACTGTTTATATGACTCACTGATGTTACGCGGCTTTGAGCAGTTGGAGTTCATCATAAGCACTTCTCAAG
>CAZCPP010000050.1:0-16819 GCA_964500655.1 uncultured Anaerolineaceae bacterium
ACCCTTGGGCAGTTTTCCGCAAGGGGACTGCCCTAAATTTGTCTAAATGCGAGTCTAAAATAAACGAATTCAATCCTTTAGGTTTCGATCCATATACTCCAATGGATTATGATTCGAATTCTAGCGAATTGGAAAGTCAAAATATATCCAGAAAACGTACTGCCTGTTATCAAATTTGGAAGAAGTAAAATGATTTATCATAAATTTATTGCATCAAGTAAGACAGTTAAATTTCCTTCCACGCAGTTGCAGAAGCCTGGTGAGATCTGAGAATCCCAGTACTATGAATAATCAAAATTCCAATTCAGATGGGTACGTGGACGGCCCCTGCTACCCTGAGCTGGTAGCGATTATGCTGGTGGGCGCGCTCCATGTTGCGACGGAGGTCCTCAGCTCCGAATCGATTGCGCAGCTGTACAACCTGATCGTCTCGCTCCTGTTTCTGGGCTATCTGGTTTGGCGCGCGCGGCGAAGCAAGGGCGCTCTTAAAGCATGGGGCCTACGAACGGACAATTTTGGGCCGGCCCTGCGTGCGCAGCTGGCGTTTGGCGCTCTTGGAATTGTTGCTCTTCTCGCTTTCGGCCTCGCCGCCGGAACCTTATCGCTACCTGTCACGTTTTGGTTGACCCTCGGTCTGTACCCGATTTGGGGAACTGCCCAGCAGTTTGCGCTTCAGAGTTTGGTTGGCCGTAACCTGAAAAGCCTACTAACGAAGCCCGTTACGCTGGCTTTTGTTGCCTCGATTCTCTTCGCGATTGCGCACATACCTTACCTCGAGTATGTCATCTTGACTGGAATTGCGGGTGTCTTTTTCACGCTGATCTACCAGCGACACCCCAATTTGTGGGCCGCGGGGATTGTGCATGGGATTCTTGGAGCTTTAGCTGTCTACATCATTCTCGGTCAGGATCCTGGTGCTGGGATCTTGGCTTTTCTGGTAGGTTACTGAAAAAGGAGAAGGGGCTGAAACCCAAGAAGCAATCTGGAAAGGTTGTTTTTTAGTATATTTGGAACCAATTTGCACTATTCAACGTCTATTTTTTATGAGAAGATATAGACTAGCATCGTATTCGCATGCAACAGGAGGTAAATTATGAACGACGAAATAAGTGGTCCCAAAAGAGTTCTACTAATAGGAATAGTAATTATAATTTTTGTTGCCTTGATCCTGGCAGCCTATTTTTGGGTGCGAAGCCAGACTGGCGACGGAGGTCAAACCATTCCGCCCGAGAGCACGCCCTCGGCTGGGGGTGATGAAACCCCGGTGGATGAAGACGGAACTGGCCTTACGATCCGCTTGAGTGATGGGGGCGCAGAGCCGCAATCTTACGAACCCCTGCCAGTCACCACTGGA
The DNA here is from genome assembly GCA_964500655.1 of uncultured Anaerolineaceae bacterium. Classification (GTDB taxonomy): domain Bacteria; phylum Chloroflexota; class Anaerolineae; order Anaerolineales; family Villigracilaceae; genus JAABUE01. Next base: position 1,355 of record CAZCPP010000050.1, read on the forward strand.
GAGCCGCTCAACCTAGAAGAAATCGAAAATATCCTGGCACGTTTGCCGTTGTTAGAGCCCTTGGCAGGCGACCAAGTTGATTTTAAACTCCCGGAAGAAGTGTTACCTCCACCGCGCACCGGCGAGACCATCGAAGAACCCTTCCCGCTTCCGCCGGAGAGCTTCGCCCCGGATGTTGAATATGGTCCTTTGGAAGTGCTGCGCTACAGCCCGGAGGGCGAGATCCCGATAGCGCCCTTTGTCAATGTGACCTTCAACCAGCCCATGGCACCCTTAGGGACGCTCGAAGACCTGGCGCTTGAGGAAGTGCCGGTTATTGTCGAGCCCCCTCTAACAGGAACATGGCGCTGGCTGGGTACCAAAACGCTCAACTTTCAATATGACTCAGACTTGATCGACCGCATGCCGATGGCCACCGCATACACGGTCACCATTCCAGCGGGTACAGAATCTGAAGTCGGAGGGGTGTTGGCTGAAGAAGTACAGTTCACATTTAACACACCCACGCCCACGTTGCAACACCATTATCCTCCTTCAACCGAGCCGCAACCTTTGGATCCAATTTTCTTCATCTCCTTTGATCAACGCGTGGACCCTGGCGCGGTGCTGGAAACAATCCAGGTGCAAGCAGAAGGAAGTATGGTAAGGGTCCGGCTGGTAACGCAAGAGGAAATAGCCGAAGATGAATCCGTCAGTAATTTGGTAGAAAACGCGAACGAAAGTCGCTGGCTGGCGTTTAAGGCTACTTCACTCTTGCCAGTGGATAGCTACATCAGCGTAACAATCGGCCCGGGCACTCCGTCAGCCGAAGGCCCGCTGCGCACTGAATCCGCACAGTCTTGGGGCTTTAGCACCTATGCACCGTTGCAGATCGTTGACCATGGCTGTTCCTGGTGGGAAGACACTTGCCCGCCGCTAGCGCCTTTATTCATTGAGTTTAATAATCCCCTTGATGCAGCTGCCTATGAGGAGAGCATGCTGCGCGTCGATCCGGAAATACCTGGTGTAACAGTTAATATCATTGGTGACACCATCTCTATTCGTGGTGCCACTGAAGGTCGTACCACCTATAGGGTCACTGTCAGCAGTCGTATCAAAGATGTTTTCGGCCAGACGCTTGGCAAGGACAAAACCCTTTCTTTCAGGATCGGACCGGCGGAACCCTTCTTACGTGGCCCGGATAGCAACTTCGTCACGCTCGATCCGGCCTCAAAGAAACCGGTTCTTTCACTCTACACCATGAACTATAACCGGCTAGATGTCCAAATCTACGCTGTTGACCCCTCAGATTGGAACGATTTCAAACTGTACCTCCAGGATTATCAGCGCACTGACCTGCACCGGGATCCGCCTGGCGAGCTCGTCCGTGATGAAACCCTGCGGATTGATAGCAAAAACGATAGATTGACCGAAGTAGGTATCGACTTGAGTAAGGAGCTAAATGGAAACTACGGTCATTTCATCGTGATTGCCAAGCCACCAAAAGGTTTGTTCGAAGACGAACGCTATTGGGAGCACGTACAGGCTTGGGTGCAAGTTACGCAAATTGGCCTGGATGCTTTTACGGATCATAGCGAAATGGTCGTTTGGGCCACTAAGTTGCAGGACGGCACTCCGCTTCAGGAGATCAGCATCAAACCTGATTCCGGCATAACCGTTGGTACGACCGACGCAGCTGGAGTAGCTCGTTTCCCCATCCCAATGGGTGGCGCAACCTACCTGACTGCCCAACGTGGCGATGATATATCCATGCTACCGGCTTCCACCCACATGTGGGATGAATCTGGTTGGACGCCACGCAGCGCTTCAGACTATTTACGTTGGTACGTTTTCGATGACCGCCAGATGTACAAACCCGGAGAGGAAGTACATATTAAAGGTTGGATTCGTCTCTTGGGTGGTAAACAAGATGGTGATGTTGGCTTGGTTGGGGAGACACTCACCGGGATAACTTACCAGGTATATGGGCCACAGGGAAATGAGTTAATAAACGGGGAGTTTAATGTTAATGCATTGGGTGGCTTTGATTTCAATTTCACCTTACCTGAAAACGCCAACCTGGGCTACACAAGTATTGAACTGAGTGCCAACGTCGGCATAGATGGGCGTTATCATTCACACGGTATCCAGGTGCAGGAATTCCGTCGTCCTGAGTTCGAAGTAATTGCCCGCAACGAGACTACCGGCCCGTATTTCGTCGACGGTTCAGCAACTGTGGCGGTAGAAGCCTCTTACTTTGCTGGTGGTCCACTTCCGAATGCAGAAACTAACTGGCTGATCAATTCAACCCCTACCAACTACAGCCCGCCAGACTGGCCTGAATTCTCCTTTGGGATCTGGCAACCCTGGTGGTGGTATCACTATGAGGATGAACTTTTTCATGGTGGTGGCGAATCCCAATCATTTGCTGGAGTGACAGACACCAGTGGTACGCATTACCTGAATATGGAGTTTGGATCAGATGGCAGCATGCGTCCCTTTAGCGTGTTGTCTGAAGCCACCGTTATGGATGTCAACCGCCAGGCCTGGGCTGGATCGACCAGCCTACTGGTCCACCCGGCAGATTTGTACGTTGGGCTGCGCAGTGAGCGTTATTTCGTAGAACGTGGCGAGCCTTTAAATATTGACCTGATTGTCACAGATCTGGATGGGGTTGCTGTTCCCGACCGCGCAATTGATGTCACTGCCGCACGGCTGGTGTGGAAGCTTGAAAATGGAAACTGGAATCAGAAAGAAGTTGATTTGCAGGAATGTTCCAAAAAATCGGCCCTGGAACCAGTAACCTGTGAATTTGAAACGCTGGTTGGTGGTCGCTATCAGATCACAGCCATCATCACGGATGATCTGGGTCGCCAGAATAAAAGTCAGATTTTACGTTGGGTCAGTGGCAGTGACTTAAAGCCTGCCCGTGAAGTTGAGCAAGAAGAGACTACCCTCATTCCCGATAAGGAGACTTACCAACCCGGCGACATTGCCAAGATATTGGTTCAACCACCTTTCCTTCCAGCTGAAGGCCTACTGACTGTCAGTCGCAGTGGTGTCCTGTACACGGAACGCTTCCTCATCGAAGACGGCAGCATCACATTTGAAATCCCCATTAAGGAAGCACATATTCCCAATCTCAATATTCAAGTTGATTTGGTTGGCTCTGCGCAGCGCACGGACGACCAGGGTGAACCATTACCTGGTGTGCCCGACCGACCAGCCTATGCCAGTGGGGCGCTCAACCTTAGCATCCCACCCTTGAAGCGCACCTTGGCTCTGGAATTGGAACCTCGTGCGACTGAACTGGAACCAGGTGGCAGAACCACTTTGGACATCGCTCTGAGAGATGCGGATGGGAAACCGGTTCCGAATGCAGAACTGGCTGCTGTGGTGGTGGACGAAGCCATCCTGGCTTTGACCAATTATCAATTAGCCGATCCTATTTCCGTCTTTTATGCCAACCGCCCATCAGACGTTTGGAATTTGTACAGCCGTGCCAGCATCATTCTGGCTGATCCGCTGGCTTTTGAAGCCGCTGTTCAGGCCCAAGCAACCCAAACGATTGTTGGTTTTGGGAAGGGTGGCGGCGCCGATGAAGCGGAAGGTGAGTACCGGATGGAAGAAGCAATGGAAATGATGCCCATGGCCGCTGAACCTGCACCTGTAATGGAAGATATGGCTAACAAGGCAGATAGTGGTGTCTCATCAGCGTCAACACCGATTATGGTGCGCTCAGATTTCAATCCCCTGGCGACCTTCGCACCCGAGGTGCGCACAGATTCCAGTGGCAAAGCCAGGGTAAGCATCAAGTTACCTGACAACCTGACGCGCTATCGCATCATGGTGGTGGCTGTCGATGAAAATGGCAACCAATTTGGCTCAGCCGAGAGCAATCTCACTGCCCGCCTGCCGCTAATGGTACGTCCCTCCGCGCCGCGCTTCTTGAATTTCGGTGATAAATTTGAATTGCCAATTGTGCTCCAAAACCAGACCGACGCATCCATGAACGTGGACGTGGCTGTTCAGGGAGCCAATGTGAATTTGACTGACAATCCTGGCATGCGTGTCAGCGTGCCAGCCAACGATCGAGTTGAAGTACATTTCCCTGTCAGCACTGATTCGGCCGGAACGGCACGTTTCCAAATGGCGGCTGTTTCTGGTGAATATTCCGACGCTGCAACTGTAGACCTTCCGGTGTACACACCCGCTACTACAGAAGCTTTTGCTACTTATGGTGTGGTCGATGAAGGTGCGATCGTGCAACCGGTTCAACGACCAACGGATGTCTTCCCGCAGTTTGGCGGTTTGGAGGTGCAAACCTCATCCACCGCTTTGCAGGCTCTAACGGATGCCGTGCTTTACCTGATGGCATATCCCTATGAGTGCTCGGAGCAGATGTCTTCACGGGTGCTTGGGGTGGCTGCGTTGCGAGATGTTTTATCGGCTTTCGAAGCCGAAGGGCTCCCATCAGCCGAAGAAATGGAAGCAGCCGTCAACCGGGATGTGGCGCGTTTACGCAGCCTGCAAAACTATGATGGTGGCTTCCCATACTGGCGACACGGCCAGGATTCGATTCCGTTCAATACAATCCACGCAGCGCATGCACTCCAGCGGGCTGAAATGAAAGGGTTCGAAGTTCCCCAGGACATGAAAGAACAGGCGCGCTATTACCTACAAGATATCGAAAGTCACTACCCGTACTGGTATAGCCAGCGCACGCGTTGGACGTTGAGCGCCTATGCGCTGTATGTGCGCGACTTGATGAATGACAGCGACCCCCCCAAGGCACGCCAGTTACTGGATGAAGCCACACTGGATGGCATCCCGCTGGAGGCGGTTGGTTGGATCTGGCAAGTGCTGGACGATGATCCCAACTCGGAACCGGAACTGGAAGCTATCAGACGTTATGTGGCCAATAGAGTAGTTGAAACTGCCGGCGCGGCGAACTTCACAACCAGTTACGACGATCAAACCTACCTGATATTGAGCTCGAACCGCCGCACTGACGCAGTTCTGCTAGATGCGCTGATGGCCGATAATCCCGATAGCGATCTGACACCCAAGTTGGTCAGTGGGTTGCTGGCTCACCGCAAAAAGGGGCGCTGGGGCAACACCCAGGAAAATGTCTTTGTTCTGCTAGCGCTGGACCGCTATTTCAATACGTACGAAACGCAAACGCCCGACTTCGTGGCGCGTATCTGGTTGGGTGAAACCTACGCGGGTAGCCACGCTTATGAAGGTTATTCCACTGAGCGACATGAGACAATTGTCCCGATGGCGTATTTGGTCGATGCGACTGCGAATGAAACCCAGAATCTGGTTATCCAAAAGGATGGCACTGGGCGGTTATACTACCGGTTGGGCTTGAAATATGCTCCCACCGACTTATGGCTAGACCCATTGGATATGGGCTTTGTCGTTCAGCGTGATTACGAATCAGTGGATGATCCCGAAGATGTTTATCGAGACAACGATGGTATCTGGCATATTCGAGCCGGGGCGCGGGTGCGGGTGCGTTTGAAAATGGTGGCTGACAACCGTCGCTATCATGTGGCGCTAGTTGATCCCCTGCCTGCAGGGCTGGAAATCGTAAATCCGGCCTTGGACGTTTCACAGAGCATACCGCAAGACCCAGAAAGCCCGGATTATAGCTATGGTTGGTGGTGGTGGGGTACCTGGTATGGACACCAGAATATGCGTGATGAACGTGCTGAGGCATTCACTACCCTGTTGTGGGACGGTGTTTATAATTACACATACATCGCACGCGCTACAACACCCGGCAAATTTGTCGTCCCACCTGCTAAGGCCGAAGAAATGTATTCGCCCGAAGTATTTGGCCGAAGCGGCAGCGATTGGGTCATTGTGGAATAGTCAATTTGAAATAGTGCAGTAAAGAAAAGAGCTTCTGCGATAAGCAGAGGCTCTTTTCAAATAATCGAGCAATTTCGCGGGGATTTCCCTCGCGGTTATACAAACAGAACTAAGGGCAAAGACCCTTTACTGTTGCAGCCGGCTCGAAGCCGATACCCAAGCGACAGGTATTGTCAATTTGGGTTAATTCATTGAGTGGGTAGAAACCCTCATACTCTATATTCAAAGCGCCAGCCTGCTCATGGGTGTAATTATCGTTGAGATCGAACATGGCAGGGTCAAGGTCTTCCGTTCCTGCCCAGGCACCAATCATGAACTTTCCGTCTGCGGTAATTTCATTCTTGAATGCAATCTCAACTGCGTTGGGATATTCAGATGATAAACGTGTCCAAGCTGCTGCAGGATCACCAGTGAGTGCTGTTTCAAATCCATCGCCACCTCTTACACCTGACTCGCCGTCAGGAAGAATCGCATCCTTGCCACCAACGTCACTGTTATTGTCCTTAAATATCTGAACACCGGCAGTAGTCCACTCCGATGAAGTGGGGGCAGGATCTACCAAGACAAATAGTGACCCATAACCTCCTAAGTCATCATCAATTTCAACGGCATATTTTCCTGATAGCGCGTTATTGGAATCGGTCCCCAGTACACCAATGATTGTAATAGTCCATTGTGCATCCGTATCATAGTGCCAAACGTCAGTTATATCTAGGTGGGCATAATAGTTGCCTTTTACGTCTGTATCATACGGACGTTCGAATCTTAAATTACCCCAGCGATCTCCAATGACAGAACCTTGTGCAGTGCCTTTGTTATGATCGTATAAGTGTATGCCAGTATACTCAGGCAAATCTTCCGGCGGCCCGCCTGCAGGTTCAGCAGCAGCAGGAGCCTCGGTAGCAGGAGGTTCCGTGGGTTCCGCAGCAGGAGGTTCTGTAGGTTCTGGAGCCGCAGGTTCTGCGGGCTCAACAGGTTCCGCGGGTTCCGGAGGAGGAGGAGGTGGTTCTTCCGGCGGTGGAGCAGCACCCCCGCCACAAGCTGATAACAGCAGTAGTAGGGCGGCTCCAAAGAGCAATAGTAGTCGAGTGGTTTTCATTGTTATCTCCTTCTTCAATTTGCATTCCTAGCATTAGAAATACCTTACCATTGTAATCTTTTTTTGTCACATATTTCTTTATTTTGGCAAAGCATGACCTATGGGGGATGTGATATTTGTGACCCAAATCATACCTATTTGCGACCGCATCTGTAAATTAGTGATTTGGCAATTAACACAAACTAAGGATAATATTAATCATTTCCCTTTTGATTTACTAGCATGGCACTATTAATATAATTCACTTTTCATTTTTTTCAGCTTTCTCTTTCCAATTTCATCCAACAATTTCATTGCCCACCCTTGGTTTCCTGCGATGCTGAGTGCCGCCCGCACTACTGTACTCAATCCGCTGGGTGGATTGGGTACAGGCATGGCTAAGCCGAAATCAAATTTGCGGCCATTTAGTGAAAAGGTGTTGCGGCCAGTGTTTTTGACTTTCGGGTTTGCTTCCAGAAATGTACGCAACTCTTCACGCAAATTTTCCCTCAACCATTTTGGCAAATCAGAAGTGGTTTTGAAATTGCAAACGAAGGCTAAATCTTGCAACATTCGTTTTTGTTCTGCCGTGAGCGTGTTGTGATGTGAACAGAAGTAAACCACATCCGGGTCTGTTGCCACCAGATGGCGTAACCACAAGCGATTCGCAGTAGTACGAATGGCGTTTTTCGTTCCTGGTATCGTCGGGTTGTAGAGCAAGGTAGCGTCACGGTAGCTCTCCCATTCCCCGGCCACATCTGGGCCAATACGTAGAGCATCACATAATCCCAGCGAAGGGAGAATGGGTGCCCCGCATGTCAAAAGGTAGGCATCTGCACCCAATGCCTCACGGATTTCCTGCAAGCCTGTGCGATAGGCAGTTTCGCGAGAAATATTCTTATGACGTACCCCTGGAAGTGCACCCGCGTAAAGGAAATCCAATTTCAGATAATCAAATCCCCAGATTCGGACTTGCTTCATCAATGCGGATAGCCATTCTATAGCTTCGGGACAGGTAGTGTCCAGGGCGTAGAGCGGTTGACCCCAATTGAAGCCTGCAGATACCCATTTACCGTCTGCATCTTTCAAGAACCAGTCGGGCTGCTCGCGAAACAGATGTGATGATTTTACAGCAATCAGGGGCGCCAACCACAAACCAGCCTGCCTGCCAGTGGACTTGATTTTGTCTGCTAACGCTTCCATACCACTTGGAAATTTGTCATTGGCTTCCCAATCCCCAATGTCAACTTGCCATCCATCGTCAACCTGCAATACTTCGAAGGGCAAATCGCCGAGTTCATCGAAAATGTTGTGTAATAATGGCTGGTCGATGGCAGTGTACAGACTGTACCAAGAACACCATACACGAGGCGTGGTTTTGCCGTCTGCTTTTCCGAGGCGTTCGCCAAGTAATTCTGCGTACCAGGTGAAGACATCGGTCTCCTTCCCATAGCCGAGGAACCATTCCCCCATCTCTGTCTCATACCAACCATGAAATTGTTGCCCGTGTAGGGCGACGTGTGCATCTAGTCCCAAAGAACCCAACAAGAGCACCATTCCATTATCAAATTCAACCGCACCCAACCAAGAGCCATTCGGTGCAGGATGCCGAACATAAAGCGGGTCGGTTTGCATCGGATGCAGCAAATCCGGTTTTTGAATAGGTAGCTGAAAATTTGGGTCCTGCCAGGTCGTTAGGCTCCAGGATTGCCAACCATGTCGGTAATAGGAACTTGGGGGCATGGGCATGTTTATTAGTGCCTGTGCGCCGTGTAAGATTAAACCGCCTTTTGTTTCTTTCGTGCTTTCGGCTTGAATGTTAAACTGGTGGTCTCCGAATTGAAATTTGAGAGACATTGCTAGTCCTTGATAGTGTAATATCTTTATTATCGGACGAGTTACAGTTCTATGCAAGAGCTATCACAATATTGGAGATGAATGCCTAAAAAAATTACGCGCCGAGATTTCCTGAAATTCGCTGGTCTCACATTGTTGAACTTATTTCTAGCAGGAATAGGCGGATTTGGATACAGTACGCTAGTGGAGCCGGGTTGGCTGGATGTGGTAGAAGTTGAGATTGCTTTATCACGTCTATTGCCGAAATTATCTGGCTTAAGGATTGCCCATTTAAGTGATTTTCACTATGGGGGTTGGATGAACCGAAATAGATTGCAGCAAGTTATCGAGACGGTAATGGTACTGGCTCCGGATCTGGTTGTAATCACTGGGGATTTCGTCATCGGACGTGCATGGAATGAAAGTGCACAAGCCTTACTCGCTGAAATGAGTGAAGAGTTATCCGTATTAACCGACAACTATTTGACATTAGCAGTGCTTGGCAATCATGATTATTGGACTAACGCTGATGCAGTCCGCGGGATGTTGAGCGCAAGTGGGGTCATAAATATTAGCAATGATGTATATACCCTGCCGGATAGTGATGATCAATTACACATTGCCGGAGTTGATGACGTTTGGGAAGGCCATGACCGGTTGGATGTTGTGATCAATAAATTACCTAAAAACGGGGGGGCGATCCTTTTGGCTCACGAACCGGATTTTGCTGAGAAAAGCGCTAAAACCGGCAGATTTGATTTACAGTTATCCGGGCATACACACGGAGGGCAAGTTGTGCTTCCAATTATTGGGCCTCCAATCCTGCCATTTTTAGGAAAGAAATACCCATCTGGTCTTTATCGAGTGGGTGGGATGTGGCAATATACAAATCGGGGCGTTGGAATGGCTCGCATGAGAATCCGCTTTAACTGCCGACCGGAAATTACGATCTTTACCCTCAAAACAGTATGATGCGCTTGCCCATTGCAAGGGAAATGTGTATAATACGGCGACATTTGCAAAGGCCATGATGGGAACGAGTAAACCTATCCATGCTGGTAGCGAGCCCGGGTGAGGTGAGAACCGGGTCAGCCAAATGGGTTAAAAATCATCCCGGAGCCGCAATCTGAAATCCCTGTGAGAGTAGGAAAGCCGGAGTCGTTTGCCGTTATCAGAACGGGAGTATAAGCTTCAAAGCCGTACTCTACTGAGAGCCTGTTTCAGCAGGAATCAGGGTGGTACCGCGGGCATCACGCTCGTCCCTGTTGGGATGAGCGTTTTTTCTTTAGAAATGCTGGCCCAAGTAATCAACGCAATCAGGAGACTAGATATGTTCAAACCAGTATCTCCCAAACTAGACGTCACCTCAATGGAAGAAGGTGTGCTCAAGCTGTGGAAACAGAACGACATCTTCAAAAAAACCGTTGAGCAGCGCGTTGGTGGGCCGGAGTATGTCTTCTATGAAGGTCCCCCAACTGCCAATGGCAAGCCTGGTGTGCATCATGTGTTGGCGCGCGCGTTCAAGGACATGTTCCCACGTTACAAGATCATGCGCGGATACCACGTCTCGCGGCGCGGTGGATGGGACACGCATGGGTTACCGGTAGAGATCGAGGTTGAAAAGCGGCATGGCTTTACCAGTAAACAAGATATTGAAGAATATGGCATTGCCAAGTTTAACGAGGAATGTCGCAAGTCGGCGTTCGATTATATTCAAGACTGGGAAAAACTGACTGATCGAATCGCTTTTTGGATCGATCTGAAGACTGCCTACGTAACATTCACAAATGACTACATTGAGTCTATTTGGAATATTCTCAAAAACTTCTACGATCGAAAACTACTCTACAAAGGCTACAAGGTTGTGCCGTATTGCCCGCGCTGCGGCACGCCCTTATCGGACCATGAAGTTGCCCTCGGGTATGATGAAGTCTCCGATCCATCCATCTTCATTCGTATACCGCTGGTAGATAAGCCGGGAACTTCACTGCTGGTCTGGACGACCACTCCCTGGACATTGCCCGGCAATGTAGCCGTGGCAGCCCATCCGGACGTGGACTACGTTACAGTTGAACATACGCTGGAAGATGGCAGTAAAGAGAATTTGATCCTGGCGAAAGACCTGCTCGAGAAAGTGTTTCCAGATGAAGACGTTTATGTTGTGAGCACCTTCAAAGGCAAGAAGCTCAATGGCGAAAAATATCATCCGCTCTTCACCTTTATGCCGCCCGACAAGCCTGCTCATTACGTTGTACTAGCAGATTTTGTGACCACCGAAGATGGTACTGGCTTGGTGCATATTGCACCCGCCTATGGTGCTGAAGATATGGAAATGTCGGTGGAATTCAACCTTCCCATTCTCATGACGGTCCAGCCGGATGGCGCCTTTATGCCCGAAGTCACCCCCTGGCGGGGAATGTGGGTCAAGGATGCCGACCCACTCATCACCGAGGATTTACAGGCGCGTGGGCTTTTATTCCGTGTGGAAACCTATACTCATACTTACCCCTTCTGTTGGCGTTGCAAAACTCCGTTGTTGTATTATGCGCGCGAAGCCTGGTATATCCGCACCAGCCAGTTTAAGAACCGCCTGGTTGAACTGAATCGCACCATCAACTGGGTACCTGATCACATCAAGGAAGGTAGATTCGGCAATTGGCTGGAGAATAATGTAGACTGGGCATTATCACGCGAACGCTACTGGGGTACACCATTACCGCTTTGGGAGTGTACTAATTGTGATCACACCGAAGCTATCGGCGCGGTAAAAGATTTGTCCGAGAAGACGGGTCGTGATTTGACCGACCTTGATTTGCATCGTCCGCATGTTGATGAGATTAACTGGGCTTGCGACAAGTGTGAGGAAGGCCAGATGCAGCGTGTACCTGAGTTGATCGATGTCTGGTTCGATTCTGGTTCCATGCCTTATGCGCAATGGCATTATCCATTTGAAAACCATGATAAGTACCAGGAACAGTTTCCAGCTGATTACATCTGTGAAGCTGTGGATCAGACACGTGGTTGGTTCTATTCGCTGCACGCCATCAGCACTTTGCTCGAAGACTCAATCTGTTTTAAAAATGTTTTGTGCTTGGGATTAATTCTGGATGGTAATGGCCGAAAAATGTCTAAGAGCTTGGGTAACATCGTCGATCCCTGGGAGGTGTTGGACACACATGGCGCGGATGCCTTCCGCTGGTACCTTTACACTGCCAGCCAACCGGGGCAGGAACGTCGCTTCTCCTCTGATTTGGTCAGCGAAGTGGTACGCGACTTCACCTTAACACTATGGAATGTTTACTCCTTCTTTGTAACCTACGCGAATCTAGATAAGCCCCAACTTGCTACCATATCATGGAGCGAAAACCGGCTCGACCGTTGGCTGCTGTCCGAGCTTAATGCGCTCGTCAGAGATGTGACCGAATCCTTCGAAAATTACGATGTGCCCAATGCCACCCGCCCGATCGCAGCCTTTGTGGAAAAGCTATCCACCTGGTACTTACGCCGCTCGCGCCGCCGCTTCTGGAAATCTGAATCAGATTCCGATAAGCAGTCCGCTTATCAGACTCTCTACACTGCGTTGGTGACGATTTCCAAATTGCTTTCACCAACGATGCCTTTCCTGGCTGAAGAGCTCTACCAAAACCTGGTCCGGTCGGTGGATCAGTTCGCGACTGAATCTGTCGCACTGGTTGAGTGGCCTAAATGCGAAGAATCCTTCATTGATGAAGATCTGAACCGCGATATGGGTGTAGTCACCAAGTTAGTATCATTAGGCCATTCCGCACGCCAGAAAGCCAACCGCAAAGTTCGCCAACCCTTGGCAGAAGCAGCATTTTCTGTTGGTAGTGCAGTTGAAGGTAAAGCGGTTACTGCCTTTGCAGATTTGATTCAAGATGAGTTAAATGTAAAAGCCGTGCGCCTGCTGGATGCAAGCGAGGAGGCTGTGTCGCATTCGATCAAACCCTTGCCAAAGCAGCTGGGTCAGAAATATGGTAATAAATTCCCGGCAATTCGAAAGGCGATCTTGGAGATGAACCCCGAAGAAATAGCGCATGCTTTATTGGCGGGGCAGTCCGTCAAAGTCAAGGCCGAGGGTCAGGGTTATGATATTCAGCCAGACGAAGTTGAAGTTAAAGCACAGGCCAAAGAGGGCTTTGCTGTGGCGGAAGATGGTGCTTACGTCGCTGCATTGGTCACGGAGCTTAATCCTGAATTGGTGGCAGAAGGTCTGGCGCGCGAGTTCGTCCGTCGGGTGCAGGATTTACGAAAAAGCACCGAACTGGACGTGGCTGATCGTATTGAGTTGTACATAGAGGCCTCAGCGGGTTTGAAGTCTGCGGTCGAAGCACATAAGGATTACATTATGGGTGAGACCCTGGCAGTAGATCTGAATTTCAAGAAACCGTCTGCGGGTGCTTCGAAGTCTGATGATGAATTTGATGGGGAAAAAGTCACCTTTGGTTTTTCCATCAAAAAATGACGTTTTGCCGAACGGTGATTTTTCAGCCCTCGATTTTCGGGGGCTGTTATCTTTTTTGATAGGGTTAGTGTGTTGTAATTGGCAACTCAATGTGCTTTAATAGAATTGTCGTTCAGAAATATTGATAACGGAGGGATCATGAGACAAAGAAAATGGGTTGTCATGCTTGTGATAGTGGGGATGTTATTGTTGGCTTGCGGGGGTGAATCCCCGGCTACAACAGAAACCCAAGCACCTGAAATCGAACCAACACCCGAACCCAAGCGTTCGGCAGAGTTTACAGAATTGGAAGATGATGTTCAAGCCAGGGCTTCTGAGACGGACGAATATACCCAAGCAGATGTCGGACTTTCGTTAGTTATTGGCGGGCAGGCACGAACCGGGGAACCAGGACGCGCCCGTTTGGACTTACTCCCCGATAAGAGCATTGTGCGCGTAGGCCCAAGTTCACGATTTACCCTTGTGGAATTGGATCAGGAACTCACTGACCCGGTTTCGAGATTCAAACTGTTTAGCGGGCAGATCTGGATCATCCTCTCAGGTGGTAGCCTGGAAATAGAAACCCCGAACGGTGTTGCTGGCGTACGGGGCAGCATGCTGGGCGTCAACTTTGATCCTGCAAAGATGAGCATGAGCGCCACCTGCCTGGAGGGTATGTGCAAACTATCGAACACGGCCGGCAGTGCGGATTTAACCGCGGGAGAAGCCGCTGATATCCTTGTCCCGGATGAGGCTCCCACTGAAGCACGGCCTTTTACGACTAATGAAACGCTGGGCTGGTTATGGAACGTACCAGAATCAACTCCGCTGCTTGATCCGCCGATCGAGACGGTTCAAATTGAGAAAGAGAATGGCAACAAGCTGGCTGGCACATTTTATTTCAACCAACGTCCTACCAACTGGATTGTGGTTCTGGATCCGATGATTGTCGGGTCTCAAGGCGATTTCATTGAGAATGGGTTATTGTTTTGGTTGCTAGGAATACCTGGTTCCCTAGATGAAATTTGGGGCTTTCCTCTGCATTCTGACCTGACATTTAATGTTCTAACCTATGACCCCATCAGTCAAGGCCAAAGTGATGGCACGCCCGGAACGTTCAACCAAAAAGGCTGGCGAGACGATGCCAGTACGGTGGCAATTTACACAAGGGATTACCTGGGTTATTATGATGCCGTCTACAATCCTCAACCAACTTGTGCCGTTTATGTGGGGGGTAGCACGGGTGGTGACCGGGCCATGCTATCTTGTGCAGCTTCCCCGGAAAGCTGTGCCGGAGTGATCTCTCTTTCTCCAGGTGGATATTTGGGGCCCCCATTTCAAACCGAATATGATAGCTATCAGGCCGGTTCATGGATGGAATATAGCCAAGCCGGGGATTTTAGCTCCGCTTGCCCCGGGCTCAACCCCGAGAGAGGCGCTTCAATATATTGCATTGCTTCTAAAAAAGATTCTCACTCTGCTGATGCTTGCAAATCGACTTCAGGTGATAACTATATGACAAAGATTCTTCCGGGGTCTGGTCATGGGACCTCTTATTTCTCCAATCCGGACCCTGAAGTAACCTTTCTTTTTGCGGAGATATTCCATTCCGCCCTGCTAGGGATCGGGAACGTTACGCCATAAACAATATTTGATCACATTTAACACCCCTTGATTTGGCTGCGAGAGTAGGAGATAATGGTCACATGTCTAATCCGTTATCTCCTGCTTCTGAATCCGAAGAAGATTTACGACTTACAATCTTAGCGTGTGGAATCACTTGTTATGAGCGCCACTTATTGACTGCAAATGATGGCAACATTTCAGTACGTGTGGGGGAAGATAATGTTTTGATCACACCTTCAGGGTTATGTAAGGGGCGTATGCAAACAGATGATTTGATGTTGCTGGATTTGGAAGGAAGAATTCTTTCTACAAAGCAGGGATACAAACCTTCCTCTGAGACGCCCATGCATTTGGAAGTGTACAAGCAACGACCGGATGTGCGAGCTGTCATTCATGCGCATCCGGTTTTCGCTACCACCTTAACTGTGGCTGGCTTCCCATTCCCGAACAACGTTCTTCCTGAAGTGTTACTTACATTAGATAAAGTGCCCACCACCCGATATGCAATGCCTTCCTCACACGATGATGCTGAGGCAATTCGTGAATTGATCCGCGAACATGATGCCTTACTACTTAGGCAACATGGGACATTAACTGTCGGTGT
>CAZCPP010000051.1:0-16764 GCA_964500655.1 uncultured Anaerolineaceae bacterium
AACGGCCTGCCTGAAAGGCAGGGGTTTTAGACCCTATTTACAGACAATAAAATTCTAACACCTCAAAGGCTGCTGGCTAGCCACACCCCAACAGGAGAAGAAACAAGGATGAACACAAAAGAACTCTTCAGCACAAAAAACTCACACGGCGCATGGACTGTTTTCTTCGTCTGCATCCTGATCTCGCTGGCCGCCTTCGTGACGGCCTCCCAGGTACAGCGCGATTTCGGGCGGGTGGAGGTTAGCAACGTCACCTACCCGAACAGCAACGGCATTCCTATCCGCGCCAAGTTGCTCAAGCCAGTTGGCGTCTCGGCCGAGTCCCCTGCGCCGGGCGTGGTCTACATTCACGGTTATCAGAACAACCGCGAGACCAGCGACGCCTACTGCATCGAGATGGCTCGCCGCGGTTTCGTCGTGCTGGAGATCGACGCCATCGGGCGCGGCAACTCCGGGATTCCGGGCGATATTGACGATCCCGCTTTCGATCACACCTTCGGCGGGCGCACTTCCTACGAATACTTGAAACCCCTGCCTTATGTGGATGTTAAGTCGATCGGGCTGATGGGGCACAGCCTCGGCGCCGAGATGATCTACACCATCGCTCTGGAAGATCCCAACGTGGTGGGCCTGGTCATCTCCGGCTTTGCGTACACGGATAAGGCGACTGAGTCCATGCCTAAGAACATGCTCATGATCTACGGCAAATATGACGAATACCGGGAGCGCATGACCGGCACAGATGACATCGAAGCTGAATGGATGATGAGCCCACAGACGGAAGCAGCCTTCGGCCGCCTGGATGCGGACTTTGGGACTGTCTACGGCGACTTTGACTCTGGTACGGCCCGCAAGGTGGTACTGCTTCCGGGCATCCACATCCAGGAATCTCACAGCCAGGAGGGTGTGGCCGAAGCGGTGACTTGGATGCGTTCCGCACTGAATCCAGACAGTTCGTATTGGGTCGAGCCTGAAAATCAGATCTGGGAGATCAAAGAGTGGGCCACACTGGTGGCCATGCTAGCCGGGTTGGCCTCGGTAATGCCGCTAGGTTTGATCCTGCTGCGAACAAAATATTTCAGATCATTGCAGGGCAGCATTTCAGAATACGCCTGTACCCGGCGTGAATTCTGGAAGCACGCCAGCGTCAATGGCTTTCTGATGTGGCTCTACCTGCCGCTGATCTTCGCCCTGTTTGGCCTGCATGTTTACGTTGTGCAGATCGACAAAGCCTTCCCGATGATGCTGGTCAACGGCACGGTCTGGTGGTTCGTGTGGATCAACGTGATCGGCTTCTTCATCATCCGGCGCTGGCTCAAACGCCGCTCAGACGGGTTGACCTGGGCAGACCTGGGTATCTCGTTTGATAAGGCGCGTTTCTCCCTGGATTGGAAAACCGTCGGGAAGACAGCCTTGCTAGCGCTGATCCTGTTTGGCTACGCTTACCTTTTCGAGCATATACTGGAACAAATATTTATTGTCGATTACCGCTTCCTGTTCCCCTTCGCCAGCGACCTGACGCCCTACCGCTTTGGCATGTGGCTGCTGTACTTCCCCTTCCTGCTGCTGGGCTTTATCTTTATGGGCATATTCCTGCACGGACAATTGCGCCTGCCAAAGAAAGCGACCTGGTGGCATACCTTCATCTCGTGGGCAGTCACGAACACACTCACCCTGATCGTGCCCCTGATCCTGTTCATGCTGATCCAGTACGTGCCACTGCTCACAACGGGGTCTATCCCCTTCGTGGGGCCGGGCGGCGTGCTGGCGAACTTCACCATGAGCCTGTTCCACATCATCGGAGTGCTGATTATGATCGTGCCCATCTCCACCTGGTTCTTCCAGTTGACCGGCCGCCCTTACCTGGGCGCAATCCTCAACGCTGCGCTGGTCACATGGATGTTCGTCTCTTCGCAGGTGATCGCACCCATTCCGGTTTAGAGTGGAACTTAACCATGGATATGAAAAACATCCCATTTGGTACAACAGATTGGTCACAAATCGCCCCCACGGAACATAAAGGCGAAACAGGCCTAGCAACTTGGCGTACGCAGCAATTTGACAGCCTGCGCGTGCGCATGGTGGAATATAGTCCTGGCTACCTTGCTGATCATTGGTGTAATAAGGGTCACATCCTGTTATGCCTCGAGGGAGAACTGCATACCGAACTGGCTGATGGCAGGAAGTTTGTCCTGACTCCGGGCGTCAGCTACCAAGTGGCGGATGACGCGGAACCGCATCGCTCCTACACCCCAACCGGCGCAAAGCTCTTCATTGTTGACTGAAGCGAATGCAATAAACTTGACCTGACCTAAAGAAAGGTGACCACATACTATGAAAGTAACTGTCTGTGAACTGCCCAATGAAACCAAAGAGCTTGAGGGTGCCTGGAATGAACTTGTTCAACATGTTCAAGAGCAAAACAGTGAGTTCGTGCTGTTGCCAGAAATGCCCTTCTATCGCTGGCTGGCGCACACCCGAGATGTGGATCCGGATCAATGGGAGCAGGCTGTCCAAGCGCACGAGGCCTGGATTGACAAATTAGATGACTTAGCGCCTGCCACCGTGGTCAGCACACGGCCCCTAATTCTTGACGGAAAACATCAGAACGTCGGTTACGTCTGGGAGCCTGAGGGTGGTGCACAAACCATCCATATAAAATATTATCTCCCCGACGAATCAGGATTCTGGGAAGCCTCCTGGTATGAACGAGGCGACAGGGATTTTTCTCTGGCAAACACATCCAAAGGCAAGGTTGGCTTTTTGATCTGTACCGAGTTGTGGTTCAACTCGCATGCCAGGGAATACGGGAAACAGGGCATGCAACTGCTGGTTTGCCCGCGAGCCACACCCAACCCCACCGCACCCAAATGGGTGGCGGGCGGGCAAGCCGCCGCAGTCATCTCTGGCGCATATTGCCTGTCGTCAAACCTGGGGGGCACAACCCCAGAAGGCGGTGATTACGCTGGCGTGGGTTGGATCATCGAGCCGGGTGAAGGGGTGGTGTTAGGCCTGACCTCGCCAGAGCAACCGTTCCTTACTTTGGATATCGATCTAACCGAAGCGGACAAAGCCAAGGAAACCTATCCGCGTTATGTTTTGGATTGAAGCAGGCACAGAGAATTTATGTCAAAATTTGCAGACGTTGTAATCTGTGGTGCAGGGATTGCGGGAATCGCAGCTGCGTATTCAATAAAGCTGGCCCAACCTGATGCCGATATCTTGCTGGTAGATAAATTGCCTCCCATGTCTTTGACCAGTATCAAATCCGGCGAACTGTATCGCAATTGGTGGCCTGATAAGGATATGGCACGCTGGATCCACAAAAGTATCGAAATGATGGAAGCGCATGCGCGTGACAGCCACAACAAATTCCATATGAACCGGCGTGGCTACGCTTTTGTCTACACTGGCGAAACAGGAGTTGAAGCAGCTCATCAGAGCGTGGAGCAATTTAGTAATTTTGAGATTGGTCCGGTGCGTGTGCATGAAAGCTCCAGTGCCGGGTCTTATCAACCTGTCTCGCCTCACGGGTTCGAAGACCAACCGGATGGTGTGGATTTTCTGCTCAACCAGGAACTCATCCACAAACAATTTCCCTATATCACAAAGGATGCGCGTGTAGTCGTTCATGCCCGACGCTGTGGCTGGTTCAGTGCTCAGCAGTTCGGACTCCACTTGCTAGGATTGGCAAAAGCTCTCGGTGTACGGGAATTGCGCGGCGAGCTTGAAAAAATTGAACAAGATAACCGGGGTGTCAAAGCCGTTGAGGTAAATCTTTCAGACAGAGTAACCCGTGTGGAGACCAGAGAGTTTATAAATGCAGCAGGGCCATTTTTCGCACACATAGCTTCTCTTGTTGGGCTGGAACTGCCCGTCTACACGGTATTACATCGACTGGTTGTCATGCTCGATCCACTCGGTATCGTTCCACGTAAGGCACCCTTCACGATCCTGGTCGAAGGTCAAACCCTGGCCTGGTCAAAAGAAGAGCAAACGCAGTGGCGCTCAGAACCAGAGACTCACTGGTTGCTGGAGCCCTTCCCAGGTGCGTTGCACGTCCGACCGGAGGGGGCATTGGATAGTACCTGGATTCGGCTCGGCTGGCCTTATAACGATGACCCAGATGTGCCTGAGTGGGAGCCCGACTTTTCACCAGAATTTCCACATATTGCCTTGCGCGGAGCGACTCGATTGATCCCCGGGCTCCAACAATACGTCGAAAAAATCCCCGGACAGATGGTTCAGGACGGTGGCTTTTATACAAAGACCAAAGAGAATCTACCTTTGATCGGCCACACAGATGTAGATGGTTTCCACCTGCTGGGCGCTCTCTCAGGATACGGCCTGATGGCTGCCTGTGCCGCGGGAGAATTGATCGCCCAATGGATGACAGACAGCGAATTACCTGAATATGTGGTTTATTTTTCTATGGCTCGTTATAGTGATCCTGATATTGCAAATGCTCTTGAAAGCGAGGCTGCAGCCGGGGAATTGTAATATTTCTCAGGGGAAACAATTTCTTTATGAACGATTTTGCAATAAGTCGCAGCTATATACGTTAGTTGGTCATCAAGATTGAAGCAAAATATCCGCTAATTCTGATGTATTCTCCAGGATCAAATCCGCCCCCCTGCGTTTGAGTTCGGGTTCTTCTCCAAAACCACATAAGACACCTATCGTTTGCGCACCGGCAGCTTTCCCGGCACGGATGTCTACAGTGGTATCCCCGATCATCAAACAGTTCTCCGGTGCCACATCCATCTTTTTAGTTGCATACAGGATCGGATCTGGATACGGTTTAGTGTGCTCAGCTGTAATGGCTGTTACAATTTCCTGAAAATAACTCGTTAACTCGAACTGTTCCAGAAAAGCGCGTGTAGATTTATCATCACGGGCACTAACAACCGCCATAGGATACTTACCATGCAAGCGCTCCAACATATCTTTAATACCGGGAACCATTATGAAATGCTTCATCGGTCTCGGGCGGTTACGGTTAAGCCACTCCCACAAACCCAGCAGTTCATCATCCAGGCCGACGATATCGGGCAAGCCGATCAGAGCGTTGCCAGGTGATTCAACCCACATCACGAAGCGACGGGCGGCGTGTTCTGGGTCACGAAAAAGGAAGCTGGGTAAAAAATGGGTAACCTTTTGCACAAGCACATCATCGGTATCGCTCAAGGTACCGTCAACATCAAAACACAAAGCACGGATTCGTTGTAAGTCGAGAGACATGCAGCAATTGTAAACCATTCGCAATCATAACAAAGTGTGTGTCATGCTATACTTTTATCAGTATGTTGAGCCTGCCCGTGGTATGATTTATATCGGTAGTTACTGATATTTACTCGATAAAAATACATTTATGGTAATCAATTCGTCGCAAGATAAATCAGTCATCGAAGAAGATCGCACGCGAGCCCTGCTCGAACTCCTTTATCACGTCAGCCGTGAGTTAGCTACTGCATTAGATTTACGCACTGTTTTACAACGTGTGATGTCTGAAGCGATCCGGAATGTGGGCGGAGAACATGGCTCCATCGTGGTACTTGACGACAGCGGCGAAGTCATGGATTCGACTATCGTATACGGGGAACAATTTCACGAGGATACAACTCAGCAACTACAAGATACAGTTGAACACGGATTGGCCGGATGGGTGGTTCGCAATCGCAAACCTGCGTTGATACCAGATACCAGTCAAGATGACCGCTGGTTACAACGTCCAAAAACTGATGATAAAAAAGCCGGTAAATCTGCCTTATGCGTTCCGCTTCTAGCACGCGAAAAACTGGTGGGCGTACTGACATTGGTCCACTCACAAGCCAATGCCTTCGGGACAGAACACCTGGAACTAATGCAGGCCATCGCCGACCAGGCCGGGATTGCAGTACTGAATGCACGCTTGTACACCGAGAGTCAGCGTCAGGCGCGTGTGATGAGCGCCTTAGCAGACAGTGCAGCTGCTATTAATACTTCCTTGCGATTAGACGAAGTGCTGCAACGAACCCTAAATCAGAGCATGCAGGCCTTACACGTGGAAACGGTCGCGCTGGCACTTTCTGATCCGACCACTGGGGAACTGGTGTTCCGCGCTGCTACAGGGAACAAGGCCGGCAACATCCTTAATCGGCGCATTCCCCAAGACAAAGGTTTGGTTGGACAGGTTGTAAAGGAAGGACAGGGGGTAGTGATTCCCGATATCAGCAGTGATGAACGTTTTGAAAACGAGGACAAGTTTGGGGGAATCGAGACGCGTGCAGTCACAATAGCCCCTATAAAGGCACGTGGAAAAGTCATTGGCATCCTGGAAGCTATCAATCCCGTCTCCGGCTCGTTTGTTCCCGATGCATTGCTGGTGATGAACGGCATTGGCAGTCTGGCTGGCACAAATATTCAGAATGCACAACTTTTCGAAAAATTAGAAGTAGCACA
Organism: uncultured Anaerolineaceae bacterium; assembly: GCA_964500655.1. Classification (GTDB taxonomy): domain Bacteria; phylum Chloroflexota; class Anaerolineae; order Anaerolineales; family Villigracilaceae; genus JAABUE01. Next base: position 6,442 of record CAZCPP010000051.1, read on the forward strand.
CCAACGCTATCATGAATTATTCGAGACCAGTATAGACCCCATCTTAATCACAAATTGGGAAGGGGACATTATTGAAGCAAATCGAAAAGCAGCTGGGGTCAGTTTATATCGAGATGATGAACTTCGGGGTATGAATATAAATCAGGTGCATGAAGTTGACTGGGATAAGACCGGGAGATTATTTGAGCACCTGGACGAGATTGAACCTTGTATATATCAATCCCGATTGCACAAGAAAGATGGTCACATTGTACATGTTCAGGTCAGTGTGCGCTTGGTTAATTTCGAAAATGCCGACGTATTGCAGTGGACATTGCACGATATCAGCGAAAGTAAAGCTCTGGATGATTTGCGTAATGACCTGATTGCCATGGTTTATCATGATTTACGTTCGCCGTTGGCTAACATTGTCTCCAGCCTGGGTATATTAAGCGGGCTGGTTGACACCAAAGATAATGAGACCGTGGAATCCGTTCTAAAAATTGCCTCTAACTCCACTATGCGTATTGAGCGTTTGATCAATTCGCTGCTGGATATAAATCGCCTGGAATCAGGTCAAGAAATTGTTGACCAAGATGTTGTCAACCTGAAACAATTGGTTAAGGAAGCCAGTAACGTAGTTCAACCCACTGCAGAAAGCCGTTCTCAAACTGTTGCCGCTCAGATTCCCAAAAAAATACCGGGTGTTTGGGCTGATAAAGATATGATCTTGCGTGTACTTCTTAATTTGCTGGAAAATGCAACTAAATTCTCACCCAACAACGGCAATATCTTTATTGAAGCAAGCAAAGAAGGTAATTGGGTCGCAGTATCGGTAGCAGATAACGGCCAAGGAATTCCCGTCCTTGAGAGAGATCGTATCTTCAACAAATTTACCCGCTTACGCGGCGCAATAAAGCCCGGAGGATTGGGAATCGGCCTGGCTTTTTGTAAGATGGCAGTGGAAGGCCACGGCGGCAAAATCTGGGTTGAAAGCCAGAACAATGTGGGAACAACATTTTTCTTCACTTTGCCGGTAGCAACTAAAGAACAACTCGCGAGTGCGAAAAAAAAATAGTTAAAAAATAAGCGCCATGTAAGGAGCACGCCACTATGGATTCCATCGGTCAACAAGTATTTATTGAAACCCAATATCCTGGGGTAACATTGGGTGTCATTTGCCATTCGCGAGGTCTATTACAAATTGACGCACCGCCTTCGCCAGAAGACGGACGCTCATGGCGAGCATCTTTGATGGGACTGGGAGGCGGTCCGGAGCGCGTATTGGTAAATTTGGATTCACATCCAGACCGAACATTGGGGGTGCGCGCAATGGACTGTAGCGTCATAGCTCATGAAAATACCGCCGAAGTCTTCCGAAACCGGCCAGGCACTTTCAAAACTCATAATGATGAAACTGGCGCGAATTGGGAAACCATTCCCAGTGGGTTGACCGGGATCCGTTGGGTGCCGCCTGAAACCTCATTTACAGACGCAATTACCCTGCAATGGGGCGAGACCCAGATACTGCTCGAAAGTCATCCTGGGCCCAGCGCAGGAGCAATTTGGGTAATATTACCTGAAGAAAAGATTGTCTTCGTGGGAGATACCGCGCTCAAAAACCAGCCACCTTTCTTGGCTGATGCTGATCTGCCTGCATGGATCGAAGCGTTGACACTTCTCCAAAGTAAGGTTTATCAGGAATACACAATCATAGGCGGTCGCGACGATGTTATCACAGATACGATCATAATAAATCAAGTGGCTTTCATCAAAGATGCACATAAAAGATTAGAAAGACTCTCCAACCGAAAGCAAAAACCAAACATGACGGATAGTCTCGTCCAACCGCTGCTCTCCAAAATAAAATATCCTGCTGCCCGCCAAAAACAATATACACAACGTATGAGTTATGGCTTGCAGCAATATTATGCGCGTCGCTATCATCCTGGTAGTAACAACGAAAAATAAAATCAATTGCAAACCCCATTCCAACCCATTTTTGAATTGACCCGTGGACAAATTGTAGAATCAACGCACTACGGCGCAATTGCTGTGGTGGATTCTCATGGTAAGTTACTCGCATCCCATGGTGACCCACAAATTGTCGCCTATTTACGTTCCAGCGCCAAACCCTTTCAGGTATTACCTTTTGTAGAGCGCGGGGGTGTTGAATCATTCGATCTCTCTGCCCAGGAACTTGCTCTGGCTTGCGCCTCACACGAAGGTTCTGACGAACACGTTCGGGTGGCTGCATCGATTCAGGTCAAGGCTGGTGTGGATGAAAGCTACCTGCAATGTGGATGCCACATGCCTGGCGATGTTAGTGCATACAAGCAGCTGATCAAGATTGACGAAGCACCTACCCCCATCCGCAACAACTGCTCTGGTAAACACTCCGCTATGCTGGCACATGCCAAAATGCGAAGTCTTCCATTGGAAACCTATCTGGAATCCGACCACCCTATTCAACAGGATATTCTCGCCTCGTTCTCCGAGATGTGTTTGCTTCCGGCAAACCAGATCGAGCGCGGAATTGATGGTTGCTCAGCGCCAAACTTTGCCGTGCCATTGTTCAACAGCGCACTGGCCTTTGCCAGACTGACTGACCCCAACGCATTACCCGAAACTCGTGCCAATTCATGCCGAGAAATCACCTCTGCAATGACCACTCATCCCGAAATGATCAGTGGTCGTACTGAATTCGATTGTCGTTTGATGCATGTTGGTGCGGGAAAAATTGTTTGCAAGCGCGGCGCGGAGGGTTATCAAGCTATTGGCCTGCTACCAGGGGCAATCAATTCGGATTCTCCCGGCATTGGAATTGCAATAAAAATCATGGAAGGTGACTTGGGTCAGCGTATGCTCGATCTGCGTAGATACTCACGCGCACGCCCGGCAGTGACACTTGAGAGCCTGAAGCAGTTGGGAGCACTGAACGAAGCGCAGCTGAACAAGCTGGCTGAATTTGGCCCTGCTAAGCCCGTCAAAAATCATCGCGGGATTAGGGTTGGAGAATCAAAACCCGTATTTGAGCTCAATTTTCATGACTGATCATGCCAAAAAAGCTTTGAAAGTACACAATAAATTAATCGAAACTTTTGGGGCGCCTACCTGGCGAAATCCCTTACCACCTGTGGATGAGCTGATTTCAACCATACTTTCACAAAATACCAATGATGTGAATCGGGACCGGGCCTTCGACTCCTTACGAGCAAAGTTCCCAACTTGGGAGCAAGTACATGATGCAGAAACAGAGGCCGTGATCGAAGCCGTGCGAGTGGCGGGGCTGGCCAACCAGAAAGGTCCACGCATTCAGCAGGTACTACGTGATATCACCCAAGAGCGTGGTTCACTGGATCTGTCATTTCTAGAAGACATGCCCCTTGAAGAAGCGCGTGATTGGTTGACCAAATTCAAGGGTGTTGGCCCGAAGACAGCCGCCATTGTACTGTGTTTCTCACTCAATCGGCCAGCCTTCCCGGTTGATACGCATGTATTCCGTGTGACCGGGCGCATTGGTCTACGCCCAGAGAAAATCTCTGTTGAGCAGGCCCATCCGTATCTGGAAAGTGTCTTCCCACCTGAAACATACTTCGCCGCACATCTCAACATCATTCGCTTGGGAAGAGAAATCTGCGCGGCACGCAAGCCCAATTGTCCGGCTTGCCCCGTTCGAGACTTGTGTGATTTCGAGCCGAAGACAACCTAAATTGTGTCATTGCGAACCCTGCGTAGCAGGGTGTGGCAATCCCAAGCGACCTTATATGATTGCCACATCGCCACTTTTGGAAACACCTTGCAACGATAGATGAAAGCTTATGGGTGAATCTCCCCCAGTTAGCACTGAATTAAAAAAGCTAAATATCCCCCATCGTGTTTTCATGCATCCCGGGGAAATCTCTTCGCTGGAGCAAGCCGCCCGCGAACGCGGACAATGCCCGGAGCAAATCGTGCGCAGTATATTGTTTCGCACCGGGGAAAACGAATATTTGATGGCGCTCGTCGCCGGGCCTGCTCAAATCTCATGGAAAGCGCTGCGTGTCTATTTAGGTCAATCCAGGCTGACAATGGCCGATCGAGATGAAGTACTGGAGGTAACGGGATATCCTATCGGCGCGGTATCGCCCTTCGGATCTGCACGCAAGCTTAGGATCCTGGTTGACCCGAATGTGTTTGTCAAAGAGGAGATTTCTATCGGCTCTGGCATCCGTGGGACAACAATTATTCTGAAAAACGATGATCTCAAGCGCGCGTTGGGGGAAATTGAATTGGTTGAATTGGTTAAAGGGTAATTACCAAACACCCGGCAACAATCGATATTTTGTTTTTTGGGTTGCAAATTCCTTATAGCCAAGCAATTCTTCCTGCAAAGTACGGTCTTCCAGCGAAGTACGGATGACAAGAATAATTGCTATGAAGATCACTGGCGCAAATGTCCAGAGGGAATCCAGTAAAAGCGGCGTTGCAAAGTAAGTCACTAATGCGCCGGCATAGCCGGGATGCCGCACCCAGGTATAAGGGCCAGTTGAAATAACATGATGCTCGCGTTCCTTCTGGATGCGGACGACACCTGAGAAAAATCGGTTTTCCATCAACGCCCAAGACCCAAAAGCGAAACCGGCCAGAATCAAAACTAGTGCAATTACTTTCGTAGTCACCCCAAAATCCAAAGCAGACCAGCCAAAGCGCATATCCAGCCCTGCCACCAGGGGAATCAGTGCTCCACCCATGCCAACCAGAGGCGCCAAAACCTTATCCCAGGGCTTGGTATCTTCATGATCAGCAAATTTTGCCCGCTCAGCCAATAAATCGGGGTGACGTCTTGCAACCAGAACGCGGCTGATAATAAAACCGAAAATACCGATAAAGGCATAAATCTAGGCTTCCCACCAACTCCAATTCCAGGAGATAATGAGCGGTAAAAAGGGTACGAGCAAGATGAAGACAATCATTTGCAAGATTTTAACGACAGTTAATTGATTCTTAGTATTCTCCATGGTTTCCTCCATAACAATTATAATATCCTTATTGGAGATGCAATCATGAAAACCACTCGCCCACTCTTCCTGTTATTCTTTGCCCTCTTCTTGCTAACCTTTCAACCGGTCCTTGCCCAAAGCGATTCGCCTTTTGTCATAGTGCTGAACGCTGAAGGAGCGGTGACTCCCGCGATGCGGGAATACATCGAGCGTGGACTGGATATTGCCAATCAGCGCAATGCTGATTTAGTGATTTTGCAATTAAACACACCCGGTGGCGATCTAAACACCACGCAAGAGATCGTAACTACTCTTCGCGGAAGCAATATACCTATTGTAGTTTATGTTGCGCCGCGTGGTGCCTGGGCCGGCTCGGCTGGCACTATCATCACACTAGCAGGGCATGCAGCAGCCATGGCTCCCGAAACGGCTATCGGCGCGGCCAGCCCAGTTGGTGGGCAAGGCGAAGACCTGAGCGAAACCCTGGAAGCCAAAGCAAAGGAAATCACAAAGGCCACCGTCCGCTCGCTAGCAGAGCGACGTGGACTCGAAGCTGTTGAATTAGCTGAAGCCACGATTGAAACAGCAAAGGCAGCCTCGTCTAACGAAGCACTGAAAGTTGGCTTAATAGATTTCGTGGCTGAAGATCTAGATGATTTGCTGGAACAATTAGATGGCTTTGAAGTCGAACTGAGGGATGAAGTTCTGACACTGGAAACCAGTAACGCAAGGACAGAAGACGTAGCCGCCAGTTTCATCGAAGAATTACTGGCTATGCTGATCAATCCCAACATCGTTTTCCTATTGCTGACAATCGGCGTGCAGGCCATCTTCATCGAGTTAGGCAGCCCGGGGGGTTGGGTAGCGGGCTTTATCGGTGTGGTGTGCCTGGCGCTGGCGGCCTACGGGTTAGGCGTGCTGCCGGTCAACTGGTTTGGCATTGGACTTCTGATCATTTCTTTTGCGCTTTTCATCCTGGATATCAAAGCGCCCACCCATGGCGCATTGACGGCTGCAGGCATTGTCACCTTCATATTCGGCGCGTTGGTGCTGTTCAACTCGCCAGGTACACCGCAATTCCAGCAGGTATCTATCCCGTTGGTAATTATTGTGGGCATCCTCACTGGCGCGATGTTTGGTGTAATCGTCGGGTTCGGCATCCGCGCTCTGAGAGCACCCATCCGCACGGGACATGAGTCGCTGGAAGGGAGAACGGGAACAGCTACCTCGGCGCTGAATCCAACGGGGCAGGTTCAACTCGGGTCTGAGCTGTGGACAGCGGAAGTAGCCGCTGGGTCCGGGAAGATCCGTAAGGGAGATACGGTCGAAGTTGTCAAAGTCAAGGGATTAAGATTGAAAGTCCGAAAAGTATAATCTGCACCTAATCCACATCTAAAAGGAACTTATGCCTGCTACCCCTACAAGAGACCGGGTCAAACCTAAAGAAATCAATACCCGCCCCCTGCGCCGACCGGAGTGGATAAAAGTGCGTGCGCCATCGGGCGAAACATATGAAAAGCTGCACACCCTGATGCGTTCGAAAGAACTGAACACGGTGTGCGAGGAAGCCATGTGCCCAAATATGGGTGAATGCTGGGGCTCGGGCACTGCCACGTTCCTGATGCTGGGCAATGTGTGTACGCGCAGTTGTGTATTTTGCGATATCAAACATGGCAAACCGTTACTGATGGATTGGGGCGAAGCCGAGCGCGTGGCACAGGCTGTCAAGTCGATGGAACTGAAGCACGCCGTGATCACATCCGTCAACCGCGACGAGCGTCGGGATGGCGGCGCGCCCATTTTTGCAATGGTCATCCGCCGCATCCGCGAACTGCGACCGGGTTGCTCGGTGGAGGTGTTGACCCCCGATTTCAAAGGCTCTGTAGAAGCGTTGAAGATCGTGATGGAGGCGCGACCTGAAATCCTGAACCACAACGTGGAAACCGTGCCGCGCCTGTTCAAAACCATCCAACCGCAAGATAAGTACGAGTGGGCTGCAGCGACTCTTTCGAACGCCAAGAAACTCGACCCCGAAGTGCTGACTAAGTCAGGCATCATGGTCGGCCTGGGCGAGGACATCGAGGAAGTTAAGGCCGTGATGCGCGATCAGCGTGATTGGGGCGTGGACATACTGACCGTCGGTCAATATTTGCAGCCTAGCAAGAAGCACTTCCCCATTGACCGCTACTATACAATGGAAGAGTTCGTTGAATTGAAAGAGTACGGCATGGAGATCGGATTCAAATGGGTCGAATCCGCGCCACTTGTACGGTCGTCGTATCATGCCGCCGAGCAGGTGAGGATACTAAGCATTGTGCACCGGAAGTTGTACGGGGAATCGGTGAATTCGTGAATTGCAATATCCCACTGGCGAAAGCCAGTGGGATATTTATTGTTTACTTAACCTCTTTCGTAACTACTTCATCTACTAGCAGCCCCTTCGCTAGCAGGATGGCGCTAAAAATTATGAATAAGAAAAAAATCTTGGTACTTTTGTCATATTATTTTGCTCTTATTTGTTTTGTATAATAAATCTAGTATTGGTGGAAATAATTAACGGTAGCTTTTAGATTCCTTAACATCGTGCCGAAAATAATGTTACGTTATTTGCAATATCGTCGTCAGCAGAACGAGTCTATATATTCGACCTGAAGACGAGTCATCAATTTACCCGGTCTCATGATCCTTTTTCAGGAGGTGAAAAAATGGATAAAAAAACCAAGAAGCAAATGGCAAAGATGGTAGACGCGCTTCAACCACACTGCGATGAACAAATTGCTGCCGCCATGACATGTAGCCACGCTGGTTCGATGAGCTCGCTGCTGCTTTCCAAGTTGATGGGTGGTGTCGGAGGACTCACGAAAACCAGCGATCTTCCCAACCCGGTCTTTATCGCTGTGGGATCTAAATCGATTTACGCTTTCGATTATGCGCCCAGGGGATTTAAGTTCAAGATCAAGAAGGAAGTTGCGCGTTGGCCCAAGGATGAGGTTAGCGTGGTAGCCGAGAATACCGGCGCTTTGGCAAAATTCGTCCTGACCACAGGTTCGGGCGATAATTACCATTTTGAAGTTCCTACTATGATGGGCGGAAAGGAGCTTGTCAACGTGTTCTTCGAGGCTTTAGGTGCATCGCAGGATTGACAGAAATTTGGTATTTCAAACAAATAAACGAAGTTCCCCTACCGATTTGGGGAGCTTCATTTTATATTCCAACCAAGCAACAACTTGTCCTATAAACCTAACACTATTGATTTGGGGTGAAATTGATTGTATATTTATCTCAGATTTTCGCAATTAGTCCAACACATATAAACCAATTGTTTTCTGATGCCTGAACAGGAGATATAACATGCTCAAGCAAGGATTTAGCCGGAGCACCAAACCTTTAGAGTTTTTGAGTGACGAGCAGGTCGCCTCGCTCCATCGGGGTACCCTTCATGTTCTGGAAGTAACCGGGGTGAGATTTGAGCACCAGAAGGCGCTCGATCTCTTCGAGGGGGCTGACTGCAATGTGGATCATGAAAACAAACGCGTCAGGTTCCCATCCGGTGCAGTCGAAGCCTGTTTGCGTTCCTGCCCGAGCAGTTTCACGCTAAGGGCTAGAGATCCAAATAATAACTTGAGCTTCGGGGGCAACAATTTATATTTTTATAACTCTGTTGGCTTACGGACAGTGAACCTGGATACCTGGGAATCCAAGATCCCTACGCCCGCAGAACAACATGAAGGCGTACGCGTGCTGGATGCTCTCGATAACTTGCATCTGGTCAATACCTACACACCCTACATGGAGATCGAAGGGATTCCATCCAATATGCTGCTATTGGAAAGCATCGCCAGCCGCATTCGGCATACCACCAAGGTGGTTTGTTCGGGATATTCTCAAGGTAGTGAGCGATTTGCGATCATGATGGCACAGGCTGCTGACATTCAAATTGCTGGTTGGGTTATGGCCAGCCCACCGTTAGCCTATTTTGAAGATGCCTGTTCAGCTGCCTTCAATTTTGTTGAGGCGGGATTTCCGATCTTTATTACCAGTGGTGCTTCTTATGGAAGTACCAGCCCAGCAACCATTGCTGGCTCTACAATCACTAATAACGCTGAACTGATTGCAGGAGTAATCCTTATTCAATTGATCAAACCCGGAACGGGTGTAATAGTGGCCGATTTTACTTTTCCCACCAACATGCGAACAGGAGCGCCGGTCTTTGGGTCCATCGGCTCCATCCTGCATGCCAGCATGTTTGCTCAGCTCTGGCGCAGCTACAGGATACCCACTTGTGTGAGTACAAGCGGGTATCCTAATGCGAAAAAGATGGATTTCCAGAGCGGGTACGAAAAAGCCTTGGCGGGGTTGAGCGCGGCTCTGTCCGGCGCCAATGTGGTCAGTATGCATGGTGGCGTCTCATCAGAGCTTACTTTCCATCCAGTGCAAGCCATCATGGATAACGATATCGCAGGGATGATCGGGAGATTAATCGAAGGGGTCGAAATCACGCCTGAAACCATGGCCATCGATCTGATTGACCAGGTAGGACCGATTCCAGGTATGTACTTAAACAAGAGGCACACTCGAGAGTGGTGGAGGAAGGAGCAGCACATCCCCCAAGTAGCTGATCGAATAAGTTACCCAGAATGGATGCAAAAGGGGAAAAAAGATACCCTGGAATATGCCAAGGAAAAAATGGAGGAGATACTGGCTACACACGAACCAGTTCCCCTATCAGAGGATAAAGACAGGGAGATAACAAAGATACTAAAAGATGCTAGGAAACATTACCGCGAGCTAGGCTTGCTATTGTGATGTGAAAGGTGGAAAATATGCAAAATCTCATTGAACTTCCCAAATGGTTGGGGACGGCTTTAATTGGGGCAGCGCTTGCAGCCGCTGGCTATGTAGTCAAATTAATTCTGGAATGGTTGAGAGAAATCAATGATAGACGCCGCAGCCGACGTGCACGTCTAACCGAATTGTACTCACTTCTCCAGGCTGGGAGGGTCGCTTTCTTGATTCAATCCAGTCATCGAAACACTCTAACAAGTTTGATTACGAAAAGAAAACCCAATTTAGCCAAATTAACGTCCGAACAAGGCTATGAGCAACTGTTCACAGCGGCCCATAAAGGGATGACAAAAAAAGAGAAAGAATTACACGGGATCATCCGAACAATTACAGAGAACACATTGTGCCCAATCAACAAATTGCTATTAAAGTGGGTGCGAGAAGATGACTATTTCAGAGCCCGGATGTGGGGGCGCGGAAAAAGAACTGAATTAGCATTGGCTCTATCCCAGTTGGAAGTACACTTAGATCCTATCCGTAAAATAAGAAGGGGCGCATCTGATGTAAGATTGTTTCG
>CAZCPP010000052.1:0-16727 GCA_964500655.1 uncultured Anaerolineaceae bacterium
GGATGTTTCCCAGACTTTTGCCATGTTTGCATTTGTCATATATATTTACACCTAGTACACTATAAATTCTACACTTTGGGGAGGTGACAAATCCTTATTCCTATTGCTGTTTTGGCGAAATAAATTTTGAGATCCCAGTGATTAGATTCTAATATTAGACCTAAAGGTGAAATAAATGAATAATCTTACGAATTCTAAACTATTATTTGCGCTCCCTATATATATTTTGCGCATTGGCTCGTAATCTACTTGGTAACGAGGCAAGCGATGACAATCTAGGTCAAAAAATCAAATGATGTTCCGCAGCTCAACCTTTTGAACAAACCACTGGTGACCGTGGTGTTGTCCCCCGGCCGAGCCCTTTCAGTTTCCTTTGGGTTTCAGAAAAAAATTTGCTAGCTTCAATTGGATTGTAAAAGAAAAATTGTCGAGAGGAATGCTCACCTTGAAAAAGGGACTTTTGGTCTTCCGATAGAGCGTGATCTGTATTGCAAGCCGCAAACCTTCAAAGAACTGATCGAAAAGCACCAGAAAGAGAGAAAATATTTGACAGATAAAAAGGAGACTTCAATTAGATCTCCTTTATAGAGCACACTCTCCTGTAACTCTTTGTTCCTCGCCGTTCGAGCCCGGGAGACATACAGGGAAGAAATCTTCAGATCACGATGTCCCAGCGCTTCCTGGACCGTTCGCAAGTTGGTTCCCTTGGCAATGTGGTGTATTCCAAACGTATGTCTCAGCTTTTGAACAGTTGCATCCTGAACTCCAAATTCACTCAGTTATTACGAAACGAAAATCATCTTTTTTCAGCAGAGAAATTGAAATTCATCAAAACAGTTAATACTTTTGACCAATCCTTGCTTATGGTTGATGCATGGTCTAATGATTATTTTGCCAGCAGACCGTTGGCAACATTGACTGCCCGGCTGGCATCCGGGGCAAATCCATCAGCCCCGATCTCCTGGGCATAATCATCTGTGACCGGCGCCCCGCCGATCAAGACTTTGACCTGATCCCGCAGATCAGCCTGTTCCAGGTAATCCATGGTCAGCTTCATGGATGGCATGGTGGTGGTCAGCAGCGCCGATAAGGCCACGATATCCGGTTTTTGATTTTTGACAGCCTCGACAAAATTTTCGGCCGGCACATCCGTGCCAAGATCGATGATCTCGTATCCTTCCCCCTCCAGCATCAGGGCTACCAGGTTCTTACCAATATCGTGCAGGTCACCGCGTACAGTACCGATCACCACCCTGCCAGCGGGCTTCACGTCACTCTGTATCAAGTGCGGCTTGAGAAGTGCGATACTGCCTTGCATCGCTCGGGCTGAAATCAGCATTTCTGGAACAAAGAATTCACCGGCTTCAAATTGGGCTCCGACCTCCCGCATGGCGGCGATCATCCCTGCGTTGAGAATCTCGTTCGGATCCAACCCTTCTTGGAGGGCAGCCTCAACCTGCTCCTTTGCCGTTTCAGCGTCCCCTTGCAAGATGGACGAGTAGATTTTCTGGATGGTCTCATTCATAATGGATTCCTTTCATTGCTAAGATAATATCCCTACTCCATGGATCTGGAATTCCCGCAGGGTCTGCTCAGAGAGGGGGTGAATCATCAAACTGGTCAAAACCTCGTACGGCAGCGTCAGGTGCTCCGCACCGGCTGAATTCGCATTGCAGGCCTCTTCGGCTGATTTTATGCTGGCAGCTACGATCTCGGTTCCACTGCCTTCCAACACCGCGGACACATTGCGAACCAGCTTCAAGCCATCACCCAACAGTCTCTCGGCCCGATTGACATACACCGCCACGAATTTCGCTCCGGATTCACGTGCTGCCAAGGCCTGTGCCGGGCTGAAAACTGCCGTTATGCAACAGGGGTGTTCCGGGCATTCCCCGACAAACTTGAATCCTGTTCGGGTAGGTGGAACTTTCAAGACCAAACCCTGACCTACATGTTTTACAGCGCGTTCCACCTCTTGGTGCATACCTTCTAAATCCTGAGAAACCAACTGATAGAACAATGGGCCTAGATCCAGGTTGGATAGAGATTCCAGTACTTGTCCCGGTTCGCCGCCGGCTTTTGCCAGTAAAACCGGGTTTGTAGTCACACCACGCACCCAGCCCAATGATTTTGCAGCTTCTACTTCGCCTAAAATGGCCGAGTCGATGAAGATTCCCACAGTGTTCAGGCTCCGAGTTCGTTCAGTTCGTTCTGAATGTACGCTTCGACCTCAGCGGCGGTAGGCAGAGATAGCGCCTGCGCAGCGATTTGCTGAGCCTTATTATCAGACAGTTTACCGATCAAGTCTTTGGCTGCCGGGATGGCGCGTGGAGACATGCTGAATTCATCTAATCCAAGCCCGAGCAAGATCGGGATGGCGTTTGTCATTCCAGCCAGTTCGCCACACATACCCACCCACTTGCCATGGCTGTGGGCGGCGTCGATGGTGCCCTTGATCAGGCGTAGCACAGAGGGGTGCAACGGTTGAAATAATCCGGCGACTTTGGAATTGCCACGGTCTACAGCCAGCGTATATTGGGTCAGATCATTGGTGCCGAGGCTGAAGAAGTCCGAATCCTGGGCGAGCAGATCGACCAGCATCGCAGCAGCCGGGGTTTCAACCATGATGCCAACCGGGACATCCGGCGAGAACGGGATGGATTGTCGGGTCAGCTCCTCTTTGACCAGTTCAACCATTTCACGGGCGCGGCGTATTTCGTCCAGGTCGCTAATCATCGGGAACATGATGAGACCAGAATGTCCGTGAGCCGCGCGCAAAATGGCCCTCAATTGAGTCTTGAACAGGTCTTGTTCCTCTAGGGATATGCGGATGGCGCGCCAACCCAGAAAAGGGTTCATTTCCTGAGGAAAAGGCATATATGAGGGAGGTTTGTCGCCACCGATATCCAGGGTCCTGACAATCACCGGACGTCCCCCCATGACCTCAAAGATGGCACGATAAGCCGCACACTGTCTTTCTTCACTGGGAGGCTGGATATCTTCCAGGTAAAGAAATTCTGTACGCAGCAGGCCGACGCCTTCCGCACCATGCTTAACCGCAGTACGGGCCGTTTCCACTTCACCAATGTTTGCCCCCACCTCCACCCGGCGTCCATTGGATGTGTGGGCATCCTTTTCAGCAGCCTCCTGAAGGATCTGTAATTGCCGTTCGCGTTGCTGCTTGGTCTTTTTATAGCGCTCGATTATTTTATCCTTAGGGTTGACGATCAATTCGCCCGTATCCCCATCCAGGATGATCATGGTGCCACTGGGTAACTTTTCTAGTAATCCAACCCCCATGCCGACGATGGCTGGCAGCCCAAGCGTTCTCGCCAGTATGGCGCTGTGGGAGGTAAGCCCACCCTGCTCCGTGACAAAGCCCAGCGTCAACTGGGGGTCTAGTCTGGCCGTATCGGATGGGGTCAGGTCCTCGGCCACAATGATGGACGGCTTGGTAACTGCGTCCAGGGCAGTATCCGGAAGGCCCAGCAATATCCGCAATATGCGGCGCCCCACGTCTTTTACATCCAGCGCGCGTGCAGCAAAGAGCTCATCGCCCATGCCTGCCAGTATCCCAGCCAGCTCGTTGACCGCCTGATCCAGCGCTCTTTCAGCTGTACTCCCGGCTTCTACCAGTTCGCGGACCTTGCTTTCCAGTGCAGGATCACCCAGCATAACCTGATGTGCCTCGAATATAGCCGCCTCCTCTGCACCGGCTCGCTCACGCACGATCTCACACAATTCCTGTAACTCGCTATGTGCACGGTCTCGAGCAGCTACATAGCGAGTCATCTCTTCATCCACGGTCCCCGGGGTCACATCAGGAATTGCCAAATCCGCCGGAATGTAGCAGAACGTAGGACCGATCGAGATCCCATCGCTGGCAGGGATGCCTTTCAAGGTTTTATCTGACATAGGTGCTCTTTTCAATAAGAAACTTTACTGAGCCTCACCGAAATTGCTTGCAACAAGCTCATTCAGCGCCGTTAATACCTGCTCAGCATCCACCCCTTCCGCTTCAACGAGAATTTCATGATTCTGCATCACACCCAGGGTCAATACCATGATGATACTCTTGGCATCCACAAATCCACCCCCCGTTGTTAGATTCTTGACCTTGATCTCGCATGGAAATTTGTTGGCAGTTTGCACGAACAATGAGGCCGGTCGGGCATGCAGCCCAACTTCATGTGTGACGATTACTTTCAATTCAGGCATCTTGGCTCCGTTTTAATACAGTAATGTTTCAGGGGTTTCGATAGCGATCAGGAGATCGTTGAGAAATCTCGCCGCTACAATACCGTCGATCACGCGGTGGTCGGCCGAAATGGTAATGGACATCATTGGGCGTACAGCCACTGTATCTTGATCGTCCACCACAACCGGTTTGCGCACCACCGTGCCCAGGGCCAGGATGGCGCTTTCCGGCGGATTGATCACAGCACGGAACTGTTGGATGTTGAACATTCCCAGGTTAGAGATTGTGAACGTACCGCGATTTACATCTGCAAGCGTCAGGCGATTTTTACGCGCCCGCGTGCTCAAGTCTGTCAATACTTCCGCGATCTGGCGTACCGATAACAGGTTGGCCTGTTGGATGACAGGCACGATCAGCCCTTCCTCCAGCGCCGTTGCAACACCGATGTTGATATCTTTCCACTGGTAAATCTGGCCGTCTTCGAGTGAGGCATTGATATAAGGATTTCTTTCAAGCGTCCAGGCGATCACCTTCACCAACAAGGCGGTCAACGAGACCTTGCCAGCGCCCCTTTGGGCCGCAATTTCATTCATCCGTTTTCGGGCGATTTCCAGCCGGGTCATATCGGCTTCGACAGTGAGGGCAATATGTGGGGAATCGTGGAAACTGGCCTGCATGCGCTCGGCGATCTTCTCGCGCATTCCCTCCAGCGGGATGATTACGGCCTCGCGATCCCCTTTCGCTACTGTTGGCTGTTGAGGTATCGTTTTGACATCCTCTGCCTGGATGCGCCCTCTTGGACCACTGCCTGTGAGCGATTCAAGCGGGATGCCTGCCTCGCGCGCCAGACGACGCGCAGCGGGAGTGGCGGCTATCTTTCCGGGGGGCTGCGCTTCTTTTCCACCCCCGGCCTGCTGCTGGCCTGCGAGGTAGCGTTCCACATCCTGACGTTTAATGCGCTCACCCTCAGACGGCACCTGGCTCAGGTCCAGGTGGTGTTCCTCGGCGATGCGTGCTGCAACCGGCGTGGCGGAGAAAGCGATCGGAGTGGAACTGGCCGGTTTAACGGCTGCAGGTTCTGGGGGAGCGGGAACCGCCGGTTGTGATTCAGGTTCAACCTCCGAAAGCACATCTTCTAGGGTTTCGCCATCCTTCAAAACATAGGCGATCACCTCTGTGACCGGTACCACGTCCCCCTCCTGGTAGCGGATGCCCGCCAGGGTACCGCTGTCGGGAGCGGGTACGTCAATCGCAACCTTATCAGTCTCGACAACCAGAACGGTTTCATCCCGTTTGATCTGGTCACCGTCCTGTTTTTCCCAGGAGATAATGGTGGCTTTTTCCTGGTCCATGTCCACCTTTGGCATGATAAAGGGAACTGGCATATCAATATTCTCCCTTTAGGATGGCACGGATCTCGGCTTCGATATCTTCTTCCTGGGGAACAGCCGCACGTTCCAATTCCCGGTTGTAAGGGATGGGACAATCCTTACCAGCCAGGCGACGGGCAGGGGCGTCGAGGTAGTCAAATGCGCGCGAACCGGTAACGGTGGCGATGATCTCACCGGCCCAGCCGCCCGTTTGACAGGCTTCATGGATGACCAGTAAGCGGCCGGTCTTGCAAACCGAGTCGATAATAGTTTCGCTGTCAAGCGGTGTCAGTGTGCGCGGATCAATCACTTCGATATCCATTCCCTCCTCAGCCAGGCATTCGACCACGTTCAAGGTTTTCAATAGCATGGTGCCGTTAGTGACCACTGTCAGGTCCTTGCCCTGGCGTTTTACATCTGCAACGCCAAAGGGGATGGTATATTCGCCATCTGGCACTTCGCCTTTCGATTTGTAGAGCAGTTTCTGCTCGACAAAACAGACCGGATTTGGATCACGAATGGCTGTTAGCAGCAGTCCTTTTGCGTCATAGGGCGTGGAAGGCATGGCCACTTTCAAACCGGGCATGTGCATCAGCAGTGTTTCCAGCGATTGGGAATGCTGGGCAGCGGCACCCGTACCGGAACCACCAGGCATGCGCACCACCATGGGTACATCGGCTTTGCCCCCGAACATGTAGCGCATTTTGGCGGCTTGGTTGCCGAGTTGATCAAACGAGAGCAGCACAAAATCCATGAACATGATCTCGGCTACCGGGCGCATGCCTAACAACGAGGCGCCAATTGCTGTGGCAATAATGGTCGGTTCAGAAATGGGCGTTTCGCGGATGCGCTCGGGACCAAATTCATCCAGCATGCCAAAGGTGACTCCAAATGCGCCTCCATAGCGGCCAATATCTTCACCCAGGATAAAAACACGCTCGTCTCGTTCCATCTCCTCCCATAGGGTTTGCCGGATGGCTTCAAGGTAAGTGATCTCAGGCATAGACAAACTCCGTCACGGTTTCAGGATCGGGGTCGGGGGAGCTTTCGGCAAATTCCACCGCAACCTCAATGACTTTGAGCGCTTCTTGATCAAGCTGCTCCGCTTTGGATTCACTCAGAATGCCGTTTTCCACCAGGTTATCTTTGTAGCGCATGATCGGGTCCTTCTTGCTGCGCCATTCTTCGATCTCTTCTTTTGTTCGATACAGGTTGCGATCGCTTTTTGAGTGTCCAAAATAGCGGTAAGTTTGCGTTTCAACCAACATCGGGCCCTTTCCCGAGCGGATGTGTTTTTCTGCCGCCTGCATGGTCTCGAAGACGGTGAGCAGGTCATTCCCGTCAATATAATGCCATGGGATGCCGTAGCCATCGGCGCGCTGGGCAATTGGTAACTTTGCGGCCGCTCTTTCGACATCCATGGACATACCGTATTTATTGTTCTCGCACACGAATAGAACGGGCAATTCCCACAGAGCGGCCATGTTCAGGGCTTCGTGAAAAACCCCTTCATTTGAAGCACCTTCGCCAAAGACAGTGATAACGATCTCGCTTCGGTGTTGCATTTGCAGGGCCAGGCCAACGCCAACCGAGTGCGGAATGCCACCACCGACGATCCCATTTGCGCCCAGGTTGTTGGAATCGAAATCAGCAATGTGCATTGACCCACCACGGCCTCGGCAGTAGCCGGTGTCCTTGCCCAGGAATTCAGCCATCATCAAGTTGATATCGGCGCCTTTGGCAATAAAATGGCCGTGACCACGATGATGGTTGATAAAGAAATCATCTTTCCTGACTGCCATGCTCAATCCGACTGCAACCGCCTCTTGACCTGCTGAAAGGTGCATGGTGCCGTGCACTTTCCCCATGGCATAAAGTTTATCGGCCATGTACTCAAATTGGCGAATCGTACACATCGTTTGATATGCGTCGATCAAGCGCTTTTTGGACAATTTTAGACGCTTTGATTTTTCAATAAATGTTGATAGGTTTATTTTTTCTTTGGGCATATCTACCTCAATACATAAAATTGGGCTATACAGGGTTATCGAGTTCAAGGACCTTTTCCGCTGTAACACTATCTGTAATCAATACACTCACGAAATTTCCGCGCAATGCCCCTAAAATAGGTTTTACTTTTCCGATCCCACCGGCTACCCCAATCCGGATTGGAATTTTTAGGAGATCTTCCACTCGGATTGTGACCAATCTTTCGTAGAAATCATGGCAGACCTGATTTCCATTCACATCAAAATGAATACCAGCAATATCCCCTACAGCCTCCGAAGCGCGAATCTGTTCGATCTCATCCAGGGGAACATACCCGGCAAGATAATAGCTCGAATATTGCGGGTCTGTACTGCCGATGCCTAAGAGTGCTACCTGTGCATTTTTTCCTAATACTACTGTTTCAAGCACACCATGGGTAGCCAGCAATGATTTGGCCATTTCTGGTGTCTGGCAAAAATAAGGCGCGTTGATGAAATAATCATCTCCACCCAGTTTTTCGGCCAATTGCTGTACCAGCGCATGCCCGTCATATTCGGTGTTTCGAGCTCCCATTGCACCGACCAATTGAACGACTTTAACTGCTGTGTTTTCTTGAAGATTTACCGCGCCAACGGTTGCACTTACTGAAGTTCCCCAGGCCAAGCCGACGACAGATCCAGAAACGAGATTACGTCTTAGAATCTGCGCTCCACCCTTACCTAAGTCTTCAAGCAGCCGTTTCTCGTCCATGCTCCGAGTTGAAATAACCATGGCTTCTTTCAAGGCAAACTTATCAATGAGAGCTTGCTCCAGGCGCTGTTCGGTTTTTATCGGCCGTGAAATACGAATTTCCACAATGCCCCGTTTACGCGCTTCACTTAACATTCGCGATACCATAGAACGTGTGACGCCAACAATTTCGGCAATTTGCGACTGGTCTTTTCCCTCCAGGTAATACATTTCAGCCACATCTGCCAATAAGCTAATTCGTTCTTGTTTGGCTTGTCCTTCTGTATTGGAGTTCTCTTTTTTGGTCATTATAGATATCCGGAAGGTTTCCTGCTCACATATGTGAATGGTCACTCACATATGTGAGTATAACAAATTGGACTTCAGTTGTCAACGGTTACGATAAGCTAAATTGGGTTTGTTCACTCAATCCCCACTGTAGAAACCACAGAACTGGAAAGGATCACGATCAGTAGCAAAAAGCTCGATTATTGATCAGGTTCAATTAATTCAACCAACAAATCTAAATCGTCAATTTATTGCTTGTTCCAACACCCTTTTCGCGGTTATGCTGTCTGTAACCAAGACATTTAAATATCCACCGCGCAAAGCGCCCAGGATGGGTTCTACCTTATCTGGACCACCAACCACACCAAAACGGATCGGGATGGATAATAGATCCTTCTGACTAATTGTGACTAACCGTTCGCAAAATTCAGGGCATACATCTTTCCCATTTATGTCATAATACACACCACAAACGTTCCCAACCGCATTTGCCTGCTTCAATTCATTAATTATACCGGTTGAAATGTAACCAAACCGGTGTACCGTTGCGTACGGAATTTGCAAGCTTCCGGCGCCCATCAAAGCAATTTGCGCCTGCCGGGCCAGGGATAAGGGTTGTTCCAAGACAGCATCCTTCATCAAGGCCCTTGCAGTTTCTGCACTGGCACACAAAAAGGGCGCATTGAGAATGTAATGTTCGGCCCCTAATTTTTGTGCCAATTTGGTAATGATTCCATGTCCCTCATATTCGTTGTTGCGGGCTCCCAAGGCACCGACCAGTTCTACCAATTTTGATGGAATCGGGTTATCCACCTCAAATTCGTCAACCAAGGCTTTTAAGGTTGTGCCCCAGGCAACTCCAATAATGATTTCAGGGGACAGAAATTGGGTGAATAATTGTGCTCCAGCTGCCCCCACATATTTAAGGAATGTGGGCTCATGATTTCGGACAGTCACCACACTTACAGATTGAAGGTTAAAGAGCTTTTTTAAATCCATTCCTAAAGCTTGATCAAGTTGTAAGGGTCGACGGATGCGAATCTCCACCAGATTGCGCTGGCGTGCCTCAGTCAGCAGACGGGATACCATAGAGGGGGTCAGGCCAATCAGCTTTGCAATTTCAGCCTGACGTTTGCCATCCAGGTAATACATTTCAGCTACATCGGCGAGAAGTGTTTCACGATCGCGTGGTGGTTGGTATTCGGTCATTTGAGTTCCCCGGTTTAAGCACCTTTGACTTTTGCCAGACCTCAGGAAAAACCTCCAGGATCCCGGCAAGCTCCTTTTCTGTTGTTGGATAACCGAATGAGATACGAAGTGTTCCTTCGATCTGTTCCTGTGGTAATCCCATCGCCATCAAAATATGCGATGGTTCGATATCTTGAGATGTGCAGGCGGATCCCATGGACACCGCAATTCCCGAATCGTTCAGCCTAATGAGCATCATTTCTGCATCAGCATCCGGAAAGCTGACGGAAAGCACGTGGGGTGCAACTGAATCTGGTCCATTTACGATCATCTCTGGTATGTTCTCCTGCAGTTTGGCAATAAAATTTTCCCGCAAACTGTTTAGACGCCTCTTTTCCTGGGCTTTATGCTTGCTTGTCAACCTGACAGCAGCTCCAAGCCCCAGAATACCTGGCATATTCTCAGTACCTGGTCGCAATGTTTTTTCCTGCGAACCTCCATAGGTCAGCGCAGCAACCTTTACCCCCTCGCGCACGTATAGAGCTCCAACGCCCTTAGGCCCATAGATTTTATGGGCAGAAAGTGATAACAAGTCCACATTTAGGGCTTCAACATCGATGTCCAATAGGCCAATCCCTTGCACAGCGTCAGTGTGGAATAATATTCCATTAGTCCGGGCTATTTTCCCTATTTCATCTACCGGCTGTAAGGCGCCAACTTCATTATTTACAAGCATGATTGAAATCAAGCGCGTATCCGGGCGAATTGCCTTTTGTACATCTTCAGGATCAATGATCCCATCATTATCTACAGGCAGGTAAGAAACCGCATAGCCTTCCTGCTCCAACTGTTGCGCGGCATGCAAGACAGCATGATGCTCAATGGTAGATGTGATCAGATGAGCCTTACTTGGATCGTGTTGTCGTAGGACACCCAACAGGGCCAGGTTATCTGATTCGGTTGCTCCGCTGGTAAAAAATACCTCGCCGGAACTGCACCCGATCCCGGCTGCAACACCCTCGCGCGCTTCATCCATCAAACTGACTGCCTCTCTCCCAGCCCAGTGCATGCTGGAGGGATTTCCAAAATTATGTTCGAAAGCCCGCAGCATTACAGCCTGCACTTCAGGATGAACAGGGGTCGTTGCACAGTAATCTAGGTAAATTCGTTGTTCCATTTTTTTTCAGCACCTATAAGGGATATTTTCCGTTTTCAGTAGCCGCCTGGCAGAAAGCAACAATATTTTCGGGCGGCACATCCGACTGGATGAAGTGACTGGGTCCCAGGATCAATCCACCTCCCGGCCCTAAAGCACGGATGACGCACTCGGCCTCCTGTCGAACCTCATTCGCCGATGTGAACGGAAGGATAAACTGCGTGTCCAGGCCGCCATGAAATGAGAGCCTGTCACCAAAATCGCGCTTCAAACCAGATAGCTCCATGCCTGTACACACGCCCTGAACCGGATCGATGATATCTATTCCGCAGGCAATTATATCGGGCAAGAAGGGACGGATGGCACCATCCGAGTGCAACATTGTTTTAACATGCGGAGCAAACTCATCGAGTGCCTGACGCGCGGCGCGCCAGCGACGCTCCAATGGAGGGAACAATACTTCCTTCCAGACCTTTTGCGAAAACAGCGGACGATCCTGCATACCTAGATCTTCTCCACTTAGCTTGAATATTGATAAATATTCACCTGCTGCCTCGATTCCAGCTCGATCAAGGGCAATTTGGATGTCGGTGATTCGCTCTAACAGTTCGCGAGAAAACAGTGGGTACATCACCAAATCCATCAGCCATTGTTGAAATCCCCTCAAATACGTGCCGATTTCAAGGACAGGGCCGCCAAAGCGTCCCATCAAGGCCAGGCCCGTCTCCCACAATTCTTGCGCATCTTTCTCCAGGCCATCGGTCCGACCAGGTGCATGTGGATCGGGCCAAGAATAGGAATCGAGATCGATATCTTCTGGATTAAGATCTTCCCAGGGGCTGAAGGTCACTTCAAATAGCTGCGCACCATTCGCCAATTCAACCAACTTCCGACCAACACCCCACTCATCTAATTGTGAACCGTCCGCCAGTGGTGGGGGAGCCTTCCAATTCGAAGGCTTCTGCAGTCGGACAAAGGTCGTATCGACGTCAAGTGCTTCGAGCATATCTAGCGATGGTCTCACTTCAAAGAAGCGGTCATGCTGGATCTTAGGTTCTTTTGAGAGTTGGAGGTATTCACGTAGATTCTTGTAAGCTTCCAACGTAATGCAAAAATCTACTGGCACCCGGTCAGGTTCCCTGTGATCGAGGGCGGTTTCCACACGCTTGCGTGCTGTCCAGGGTGCAGCCATCTAAGTTCTCCTACTGGAGCTTAAAATTATATTTTGAACCAGCCAATTACAGGGAGTAATTAGCTTGCATATGATTGAGTATGTTATCGATGGTTAGTGGATGATCGAGATCAACCAGTAATGGTTTGATGTTGATTACTGGACATTGGGTTTCAGCTTCGGTGTAAGCGGGTAATAATTGTAAGACCAGGTCCGCGCTGGGTGGTTGACTGTAGTTCTCCCAAACGCTATGGTGTGTTACCTTGCATGAATAACCATAATTATTTAGCATGCTGGCGAGGTGTTCGGCGACCATGATCATGCGATTGCCACACCACCCTCCAATTACACTGACTCGAAATTTTGACATATCATTTCCTCAATTTGAGTATACGGTCTGTCAAATACAACCTCTGCCAGTTTACCTGGCAGAGGTTGTCAACTAGAATGGACTTTAGAGAACCGACAGGCCAAACAGTTTGTAGATGCTCAGGAGCAGCCAACCAAGCGGGTCGCCGCCCACATCCCAACTAGCGAGCAGGGATCCAGCCTCGATTTGTTCAGTGAACTGCCCCATAGCAGCATAAGCCGCTGTGTGTTCTGGGGCGGTAATGGTCGAGAAGTACATATAGGGAATCAGGAACAGCAAGAGCACAATAACTGTCTTGAGCACATTCCCCTTGGTATACGGAACGACCGCACCAGCCATGAATGGGATCACTGCCAGACTTGCAATTGGCAGCATCTGCACGCCAGGCAAGACAGCAGCCAACAGAACAGATAACGGATATAGAATGACGGCCGAGGCCATCACAGCCGGATGACCAAGAAGTACGGCGCAATCCACGGCGACAAATATTTCACGATCCTTGAAGCGTTCGCGGAAGAAGGCCACCACTGATTGGGTGATCGGAATCAGTCCCTCAGCAATGATTGAGACCATGCGTGGCAGGATCAGCATCATCGTGGCAACCTGCATCCCAAGGATCAGGAAGCCAGCAACGTTGTAGCCAGCGGCGATGCCAATGATTATGCCCAGTACCAAGCCTAAAATTCCAGGCTCACCAAGCAGACCGAAGCGCTTCTTGATACCCTCCGGAGAAGCGTCCCAATCTTTGACACCTGGGATACGATCCAGCACCCAAACAACCGGAATAGCAAAGATGCTCGACATCACGGTCGGGCCGCAAGGAACGCCGATACCAGGCATTTCATTGAATTCCTGGTATTTCTTTGCAGTAAGATCGCTCATCCAGGCGCCGAGTGTTAGATAGACAATCGCTCCAATCACCCCGAAGGTAATATTACCTGTCAGACCCCAGATGATGCCGCCAATAGCCGAGCCATGCCAGTAGGACCACATGTCAGTCCAGATCGTCTTCTGAAGCTTTAGCAACACCAGGGTCACATTTACAACAATGACCCCAAGAATGACAGCTGCAACACCAGGCCAACCCCAGGCTATGCCCGCGTCAGCCCAGTTTACATCAACTAAAGCCTTCGAGACGTTCAATCTGGTAGCTATACCCTCAACGGCCGGTTGTAGCGCTGCGATAATTAAGTCAACGATCAAGAACAAGCCGGCCAATCCAATACCGGTGGTAACACCACCACGAATCGCTTTTTGCCAACCTACTCTGAAGACCAATCCTAGTATGATCAAAATGATTGGGACCATGACCGTGGGTCCTAATCCTAGGAACCAGCCAATAGCGTTTCCAATGACTTGCATAATACACTCTCCTTTTTGACTGAGTGGCTTATTACGGAACAGTTAATTCCTGTTCAAGCCTCTTTAATCATGCTGATAATTTTGTCCAAGAGCTCATCTTTTTCATCCTGTGTGCCAATGAGGAAGGGCATTCCTTGGACAGTAGGCGCACCTAAATCGTCTCGGAAAATCTTTGTCATCGAAACGACCAAATGCATTTGACCAATGTATCTTTCGATGTCGGGATATAATACCCGCTTGACATCGACATCAGTTAGCCCTTCTTGCTGTACTCTAGCGCGAATTTGATCTTCTGCAATTGTAGAAGTGTTGATTCCAGCGCCGCATACGACAGCAAGCAATTTAGCCATATATGTATCAGCCTCCTTTCTTAATCAAATCTCGGAAATTCAAAAGTGCATATTCTCTAGAGTGATTATTGATTTCTCCTTTGACAGACCTCCTTTCCGTGATTCACTCATCCTCACTGCCTTGATCCAGACGTAGTTCACGTCTTAACCAGGCAACAACCTCTTTCAGTGTCTGTTGAGATCGCAACGCGATGAGTTTTTCTGGTTGTCCAAACAGAATTGCCAGATTACGAAGCGTTTCTATTTGTTCTTCTGGGCTTCGATTTGCCAGCATAAAGACCAAGAAAACATCAAGATCTTCGTCAGGATCGCCCATATTCCTGAATTGGACAGCTTTTTTCATGGATGCTACAGCAAGTGCTGAGCTGTTGACACCTTGTGCATCGGCATGCGGAAATGCGATACAGAAAGGTTTGGTAGGTAAGCCAGTAGGGTGTTGCTGTTCGCGCTCCCAGGCCTGGGATCCATACTCTGCACTGACAAGACCCGCAGCATGCAATCGGTCGGCCAGGGCTTCGATCACTTCGCGTGCATTTGCCGCCTCAAGGTTAGTTGCCACTAAAGATTCATCAAATTCCAGCAATTCTCAACTCCTACTATGCCGCTTTCTGGCCGTACCGATTGTGATAATAATCAAAAGAATTTCTTGCCATTTCTGCGGAAAATTCCAATGGCGTATCAATCATTTTGGCAATTGCATACGTCCGTGCAGCCTCTTCGAGAGTTACTGCCCTTTCCAGGGCATGTTCCATTGTTTCCCCTAAAGTTATAACCCCGTGCTGGCCCAACAATACAGCATACCCGTCTCCCAAAACCTCTACGGGCAGATTAGCAAAGCGTTCATCTTCCACTGATAGGTAGGTAGCAACCGGAATCGGTTTCCCAAACCAATTTGCCTGGGTTTCCGTTATCACAGGAATTGGTTTATTGACCACTGAAAAAGCCGTGGCATAGGGCGAGTGAGTATGAACAATTGCATGTAAATCGCTTCGAGCGCGAAAAAAACCGGTCCACAGGTTGAGTGCAACCGAGGGCCGGTGTTTTCCTTCTACAGGATTCATCTCGATATCAGTTACGATCATGTCTCCCGAACCCAGTTTTTCATATGACATTCCACTGGGGGTAACAACCACGTAATTCGTCTCTGGATCACGCGCGCAAATTGTTCCGCCAGCCATCCAGACCAATCCATATTTTGGGAGTAGATTGGCCGTTTCAATCACCTTGTTGCGCAATTCTGCTAATATCATGAATTCACCCCCCTTATATGGGATACAAACCCAGTTCATGTCCCGCTTCGAAAAATGCAAGCATGTTTTCCAAGGGGATGTCGTTACCAAAATTATGAGCTGGGGCTAGAATATACCCGCCACCAGAACCCATTTGATTAATTCGCAACTGCACTTCCGTGCGTACATCCTCAATTGTTCCTTTGTTTAGAACCGTTTGAACATCCACACCTCCCTGGAAAACGAGATCCTTCCCAAAGTCACGTTTCAATTCAACTGGATCCATTCCTTTCAGGTGACCTTCGATTGGATTTAACACTTCAAAGCCGGTTTCTATTAAATCAGGGATAAAACGACGCAATGCCCCATCACAGTGCAGCAAGATTTTAGCCTGCGGGGCTTTTTGTTTCACCATGTCAATTGACTGGCGATAACGCGGTTTGAAAAATTCAGAATATATCTTAGGGTTAAACATCGGTCCAACATTCGTGCCATAATCATCTGCAAACTCGACCACTGAGACGTATGGTCCGACTACGCTTAGAAAGGCATCATAGAAACCATCCAGAATTTCTGCCAGTTTCCCGATCAAATAATCGAATAATTTTGTTTCCTGAATGGTCATCATTAGGGCATTTTCCATTCCAACCAGCAGGCGAACCATTTCCCACAAGTTTCCGTAAACAGGGCGATGAGCGATTATGGAATAGGGAGTATTGTTATACAGATCTTCGACTTCTTCCTTTAAACCTTCGACGCGTACCGGGTCATATGGATCAGGCCAGGGGAAATTCTCAATGGATTCGATGCTCAAATCTTTGGCCAGCGGGGTGCCAGCCATGTCGTAGTATCCAGAAACAATACGGTGGTGCAATCCCCATTCATCCACAAACTCTTTGAATTCGCCAACCATCGAATTTTGAATATAATTTTTAGGAGGGCGAATATGCACAAAACGGAAATCGGTACCAAGTTTTTCTAAGATAGGGTTGTAATCGGGCGTAGTGTAAAACCCGACCAGAGTACGGCGCGGGACATCTTTTACCCCAAAATGGTCGCGCAAAAGGATATAACGTTGTTCAGTCAGGTGGTTAGCAGACCCTCCCAAAGAAATCGGGATGCGATCCGGTTCTTTATGGTTTAATACGGCTTCCGCCCGTTGCCTTGGAGTCATCTCCTGTGGCATTATACCCTCCCAATTCAATTTTATGAATTAGCATTCATTATTGTGAATTCATTGTAGCATTTAAAAACATGAAAGTCAATAGGTTAGTACTTAGCATCGGACAAAAGGTCGGACAAAAGTCTTCCCAAAATGAACAGGAAC
>CAZCPP010000053.1:0-16711 GCA_964500655.1 uncultured Anaerolineaceae bacterium
GTGCTTATGATGAACTCCAACTGCTCAAAGCCGCGTAACATCAGTTAAGTAATAATAAAAGCTGGACGAGAAATTTACTCGTCCAGCTTTTACCAATCAACTAGTTACTTACGCAGCTTTCGCTTCCGACTATTCTGAAATTTGATATTCTTCTGTCCAGCTCTCTGCAAACTTCAAACGAATATAGCCATATCGCACCAGCAGCATGATCACGCCTGCGATTGCCATCATGGCTGCCACAAAACTCGAGTAGCTTAGATCTGTGCCAGAAATGCGGGGTTGGTCCGGGCGGAATGCTTCAATGATCACGCGTCCCACGCCTGAGATCACCAACCACCAGCTGAACATGGCACCGGGTTTGAATTTCTCCGGGAAACGGCGCGCAGCCCACAACAAAGCTCCGGCTGTGATGAAATTCCAGATCATTTCGTAAGCAAAGGTTGGGTGAAAACGCGTGCTTTCTGGAAACAGGTTCATGTCGCTGTATTGGGGCAGGCGATGTGCAGAATCAATCGAAATACCCCAGGGTAGCGTGATCGGCTGGCCGTATAGTTCCTGATTGATGAAGTTCGCCGGGCGGGCAATTGCCTGCCCGATCATGGTCATAGGGGCGGCAATATCCAGGAGCAGCCACAGGTCCAGGTTGTTGCGGCGCACGTAAACAGCCATCGTTATGGCGCCGAATAACAAACCGCCAAAGAAGTGTAATCCACCTTGTGGGATGTTCAGAATCTGACCGGGGTTATCCAGGTAATAGGAGTTTCCACCTAAAGTAAAGTTTGCCACATACCATAGACGCGCCCCCAACAAACCAATCGGCAACGCCCAGAGCAGCGAATTCCAAATGTGTTCGCCGTCCTCACCGCGATGAGTGTATTCACGCTCGGCCAACCAGGCCGCTACCACTACGCCCAGCATGACCAAAACACCATACCAACGTAAGGCAAAGTTGATTCCAAAAAGCTCGAATGAAAAGATTACAGGATCGATCAAGAGACACCTCTAGGATTGGAGTGCCGCCATTATATCACCGCACTCGCGGATTATTCTTGACCCGCCTCAACACCACTTTCCTCACTGAATCCGAAGAATGCGATAGTTACCGGATGATAGTCAAATCCCATGCTTTCGATCCGCAGGGTATGTGATCCGGGATGAAAACCTGAAACTTCAATGTAGCCTCCATGCCAGCCTTTGTGGGCCCAAATTTCAGCTGTGTTGCCTCGCCAGATTTCCTGACCATCAAACAGAACCCGTGCCCAGCCAATGGTGGGGGCGCCGTAGATTTGTACTCCCATCGCGTCGAAGGGTAGCTCGGTGGTTGCTTTCACCCAGGATCTTGCTCCCCACAACACACGGTTGGTGCCATAAGAAATGCTATCATCACTATGGGCTAGTGTAATACCGTCTGGCGGAAACACTTCATCTTTATTTGCGATTACATACAAATCTGGTTGGACCGCGTACTCGCGTACATAACCCGGGTGTACGATGACAGTTGCATCCAACGTTGAAGGAGGGGGCGCTGCAGGTGGTTTTACTTCCGTTTCGCAACCAGGTGTTTTGTGCCAATGATCGCTTGCGCCTGTCATCAGGTTGGGGGGCTGGCAAGATTGCCAGGGTATATCGCTTAGGTTTTCACCGCGCAGATTAATTGAACAAGAGTCATTGACCACATCCAATACCAGTACCCTGTCGTCCAGATTCCACTTGTCCTCCAGCCTCCATTTGTATTCACCAACTTCTTGCGTACAGTATGGGTCATTAAAAAGGTACAGGTGGTCATCAGAGACTGTGTAAGAAGCAATGCTGCGCCACCCAGTCACACCATAATGAATGCGCATTACGCCTTTATTAAATTGTAA
Organism: uncultured Anaerolineaceae bacterium; assembly: GCA_964500655.1. Taxonomy (GTDB): domain Bacteria; phylum Chloroflexota; class Anaerolineae; order Anaerolineales; family Villigracilaceae; genus JAABUE01. The sequence goes on from CAZCPP010000053.1 coordinate 1,866, forward strand.
TTTCCAGATTCCTCCTGCAGGGCGATAGTCCGCGCAGCGCCGGCAAGCCCACCACTGCGGATCGGATAGGTCGAGCTTGGCATAGGTCCCATCGATAGGCGTCCAGGCTTCGTTCGGTAGCGAGGTGGTATAAGGGACAGGTGTCATCAACAATAACGAGGACCAGGTATCGGTAGGTGTGCCAATTTCCGGTAAGGATGAGGCGGGTGCGCTGTTTGGCAAATCCGCATTTTGCAAGGTTGGAATTATTATTACGATGAGAAACAAGCCAAGAGCAGCTACAATGATAAGAATGTAGAAACGAAATTCGGTCTTCATCATTACTCTCCATTGTTGAAAATTTCACGCAACTATGTGTGGCACAAGCGCTTGCATAAAATGTACAATCACACCAGTGTCGCGCTCTACACTGGTGTGATTGTAGCTAATCTTAATATGGCTGTCAAGAACGAATTGTTGTTATTTTGCTTGTTTAGCGCGTTCGTAACGGCGGGCCATCTTGACCCGGTTTCCGCATGCGCTCATGGAACACCAGCGCCGTCTCTGATTGCGACTCCTGTCAACAAACAGCCAATCGCAACGACCACATTGTTTGACACGTTTCAACTCAGCTGAAGTCAGTAACTCTACTGCGGAACGTGTAATTCGCCAGAGCATCGAGTCTATTGCATCCCCATCTTTCCAATCCATCGTAAAACCTGTCTCTTTCCGGATCAACTGCGAATGTGCCTGATCTTTTTTCCAGGCCTGATGCAAGTGTACAAGATCTTTTTCATCTGGGGATTGAGCATGTGCAAGGTTGGCAAAGATGCGAAATATCATCTCACGAGCCTGTATGGCCTGATGAAAAACCGCTCTAGACTCACCCGGAGCCTGCCTCCATTTAGATAGTAATACCTGCGCATTCGTGGGAGACAGAATTCCAGCAAGATGGCTCCACAATACGAGATCACGATAATCGTAGAGATACTCGTGGATGATTTCCGAATGCCCGTAAAGAGTGTTTGCAAAATCCAGACATAAAACTCCACCGATTAGATGATGAAGTTCTGCATCTCGCGGTTCAGTCATGGTGGCCGAGATTATATCATTCGCGCATGACTCCCGTCATCTGATGTTTACAACAAACAGCGCCTTACATTCCAAACAAAGTACTCATAAAACAAGTGTATCTTTCAGTTTGATGCTTAGATCCAAAAATCTCCAAACTGCCAATACGTTTTCCAAAACACCTATCAACTATTGCTATTATCGTATAAAATATTTATGATACCTAGCAATAAATTTACGGAGGCTACATGGATCCTGTAATACTCTCTCGTTGGCAGTTTGGTCTTACGACCGTCTACCATTGGCTCTTCGTTCCACTTACGTTGGGCCTGGGCTGGTTTGTGGCGTATATGCAAACCCGCTACTATCAGACCAAGGACGAAACCTTTTACAAAATGACGAAGTTCTGGGGCAAGTTATTCCTGATCAACTTTGCCATTGGCGTGGTGACCGGTATCGTCCAGGAATTCCAGTTCGGAATGAACTGGTCGGAATATTCGCGCTATGTTGGCGATATCTTCGGCGCACCGTTGGCGATTGAAGCCCTATTGGCTTTCTTCATGGAATCTACTTTCTTGGGCATCTGGATCTTCGGTGAGGGTCGAGTGCCTGAAAAAGTGCATCTGGCTTCTATTTGGCTGGTTGCAATTGGATCAAACCTGTCTGCTGTCTGGATTTTGATCGCTAATGGCTGGATGCAGAATCCGGTTGGTTATTTCATCAACGAAGCAACTGGCCGCGCAGAACTGGTCGATTTCTTTGCTCTGATCACAAATGAGAAGGCTTGGGTGTTCATCTGGCACACGCTGGCAGATGGGTTCGCAACTGCTGCCTTCTTGATTATCGGAGTTAGCGCATATCATCTGCTGCGCAAACAGCACGTTGAAGTTTTTAAGCGCTCCTTCCAAATTGCCGCAATCGTTGGGTTAGTCGCCAGCATACTCGTTTTCCTAGGTGGACACACCATGGGACAATTCATGTACGAAGCGCAACCAATGAAAATGGCCGCGCTGGAAGGCGTTTGGGAAACTGAGCAGCCAGCTTCCTTCTCCCTGCTCACTATCGGCGACCTGACCGGCAAGCAGGAAGTCTGGTCAGTCCGCATTCCGTATGTGATGAGTTTCTTAGCCTGCAACAATTTTGAATGTGAGGTGAAGGGCGTCAATGAACTGCAAGCCCAGTACACCGTGGAATACGGCCCCGGCGACTATATCCCGCTTATGGTGGTCACTTACTGGACCTTCCGCATCATGATGGCTATCGGTCTAATCATGATGGGCGCTGCCGCCTGGTTTCTGTACTCCACTCGCCGCGGTAATTACGAAGAGTCCAAATGGTTCAAGTTCGTACCTTACGGAGCCATCTCCCTGCCATATCTCGCCAACGCCACCGGCTGGATCTTGACCGAAATGGGCCGTCAGCCCTGGATCGTGTTCGGTCTGCTCAAAGTACAAGATGGAGTATCTCCCAATCTGACCACCACCGACCTGATCATCTCGCTGATTGGCTACACCCTGATCTACAGTGCTCTGGCTGCCGCAATGTTCTATCTGATGAAGAAGTATGCCATCGCTGGCCCGGATGCCGCCATGCACGAATCTGTTGACGTTGCTCCCTCCTTTGTAGGCGGGCAGGATTAACGGAGGAACCCTATGTCTTACGAATCTCTTCAAATACTCTGGTTTGTTCTGATCGCCGTGCTGTGGATCGGGTTCTTCTTCCTGGAAGGCTTCGATTTCGGCGTCGGCATGTTGATGCCCTTCCTGGGCAAAAAAGACGAAGAACGCCGCGCCATCATTAACTCGATTGGCTCGGTCTGGGACGGAAACGAAGTCTGGCTGCTGACCGCAGGCGGCGCGACCTTTGCGGCCTTCCCACACTGGTACGCCACCATGTTCAGCGGCTTCTACCTGGCGCTCTTCCTGCTGCTGGTTGGCTTGATCATGCGCGGTATCGCCTTTGAGTACCGCTCCAAAGACCCAAATCCCAAATGGCGCAACACCTTCGACTGGATGATCGCAGTCGGCTCCTTCCTGGCTGCCCTGCTCCTCGGTGCAGCTTTCGCCAATCTGGCGCGTGGCGTGCCCATCAACCAGGATATGATGTTCACTGGCAACTTGTTCACGCTGCTCAATCCCTACGGGTTGCTGGGGGGAGTCACCACGGTTGCCATCTTCCTGTTGCATGGCGCAAACTTTCTCGGCCTGAAACTCGAAAGCGATCTTCGCGAGCGTGTCAATGTGGTTGCAAATAAGATCTGGATCGTTGCTATTGTTCTTTACGCTGCCCTGTGCATCTACACCTACATCGCAGGCTTTTGGAATCGCGGGTACATTAACCCTGGCATCATCCCCTTCACAGCCGTAGTCGTGTTGTTGGTGGCAGGCTACTTCATCAACCAGAAGCGCGAGGGCTGGGCCTTCATCATGGTGGCGCTTAATATCGTGCTGACCCAGGTCACCTTCTTCAGTATGACTTTCCCCAATGTGATGCTCTCCAGCACTAACCCCAATTGGTCGTTAACCATTTACAATGCTTCGTCTTCGCAATATACACTGACCGTGATGAGCATTGTTACGTTGATTTTCGTTCCCATCGTCCTTGCTTATCAAGGTTGGACGTATTACATGTTCCGCAAACGCATTTCTACTAAGAAAGAGACTCTGGTCTACTAGAAAAATCATTTCCACAATGTAGGGGCACGACATACCCTTTTGAGTGCAAGTGTCGTGCCTCTATTCAATTTATAATTTACTTATGCACCGGCGGCTCCTGACTCTTGCCCATGACACTCGTCTAACATTTTTATTAACGGTTCTTTCCGGATTTATAACTGGTTTGCTTATTATCTGGCAAGCTTGGCTACTCAGCAATACAATCAACAACGTTTTTCTTGATAATCAGACTCTCGCCCAGGTTTGGGGTTTACTGCGTACTATGCTGTTTGTTATCACCGGTCGAGCAATATTAACTTGGTTAAATGAAGTCTGGGCAAAGGATGTCGCTGTGCGCGTCAAAACAAGCTTACGCGAGCGGCTCTTCGTACACATTCAGAAGCTTGGTCCCGCCTATACTCGTGCTGAACGAACTGGCGAATTGACTGCAGCTGCCCTAGAAGGCATTGAAGCTCTGGATGCATATTTTAGCCAGTATCTTCCACAATTACTCATCTCTGCCCTTGTTCCCATTAGTATTCTGATCTTTGTTTTCCCTATGGATTTGTTGTCAGGTGTGGTCATGCTTATCACCGCGCCACTGATCCCTTTTTTCATGTTTTTGATAGGTAAAGGTGCAGAGGTCGTCACTAAACGCCAATACGAAACACTAAGTCGTTTTTCTGCGCATTTTCTGGACAGCCTTCAAGGGCTAACCACGCTCAAAATATATGGACAATCCAAGTCTCATGCGAAGAATATCGAAAAGGTTAGCGAGCAATTCCGTGATACGACGATGAGCGTGCTGCGCATAACCTTTTTGTCTGCCTTGGCATTGGAATTATTATCCACACTCAGCACAGCAATTATTGCCGTTGAAATTGGTCTGCGTTTGCTGTACTCCAGAATGGATTTCTTGCAAGCTCTATTTATCCTTGTTTTAGCCCCAGAGTTTTACCTACCCCTGCGGATGCTCGGTCTCCGCTTCCACGCTGGGATGGATGGAACTGCCGCCGCTCGGCGCATTTATGAAATATTAGATTTAGAAACGAGTGAACCGAGAATATGGGGAAGTGAAAAGAATTTAACTAGTACAAAAGGATTGTTCACGAGTCTCATATTTTCTAATCTCTCATTCACATATCCCAACGAAGCCACCCCTGCCCTGCAAAATATCAACCTCGAACTCCGGGCAGGAAAATATATCGCCCTGGTGGGTCCGAGCGGTGCGGGGAAAAGTACGCTGGTCAATTTGTTGTTGGGCTTCATTAAACCAACCGATGGCGAAATTATTACATTTGGCAAGGCACAGTCTACCGTACTCGGCCCTCCATCTGTTGAAAAAATTGCCTGGATCCCACAGAAGCCCTATTTATTCCATGATTCAGTCGCGGCCAATATCTGCCTTGGCGATCCCGAAGCCACCCAGGAGCAAGTTGTGGAGGCTGCTAGAACTGCGCACTTACACCAGTTCATCGAAACGCTACCCCAAAAATACCAAACAATAATCGGTGAAGGCGGAGCCCGTCTCAGTGGCGGACAAGTTCAACGACTTGCCTTTGCGCGTGCCTTCCTGAAAAAAGCTCCTATCCTGATACTCGATGAACCGACTTCCAGCCTTGACCCCGAGACAGAAACCCTCCTCGAAGAATCTACTCGCCAGTTGATGCAAGATAAAACCGTCATTACGATCGCCCATCGGTTAAACACGGTTTTTCAGGCTGATGAAATCATCGTTCTGGATAAAGGTCAGATTGAGGAACAAGGTACACACAGCGAGTTGATGGCTAATCAGGGGGTGTATGCGAGGATGGTTAATTCGTTAAAAATTGAAATTGGAGATTGGAATTCTGAAAGTGATGAATTTAAAGTGGCAGCCAGCCAACCACAGAAGATGAACCACCAACTGTCAATTGACTATCGTCAATCGCAAATTAAAAATCGAAAATCAAACATTCTTCCCCGACTACTTGGTTTTTTGAAAGATTCTTGGAACTGGGTGGCACTCTCCGTTTTGTTAGGTGCACTAACCATTGGTGCCAACATCTCACTGATGGGAACATCCGCTTGGTTGATTTCCACTGCTGCGTTGCATCCATCAATTGCAGAACTCGGTATCGCTATTGTAGGTGTACGTTTCTTTGGCATCAGCCGCGCTGTCTTCCGCTATCTAGAGCGTCTCGTCTCTCACAATGTCACTTTCCGTCTGCTCGCCCGCCTGCGTGTGTGGTTCTATCAAAAACTTGAACCGCTGGCTCCTGCTCGCTTGATGGATTATCGGGCAGGAGATTTGCTTTCGCGCATCGTTGGAGATGTGGAAATCTTGGAAAATTTCTATGTTCGCGTTGTATCTCCGCCGATGGTTGCTCTGCTGATCGGGATCGGTGTTGCCATCTTCATTGGTTCCTTTCATCCGCCACTTGCTGCCCTTTTTATCGGTTTTTTCTTTGGCATTGGTTTTCTCCTGCCCTTCTCTTCCTATATCTTTGGACGCAAACCTGGTAAAAACCTCGTCTCCCTACGTGCAGACCTGAGCACTCGCTTGGTGGATGGAATCCAGGGTCTGGCGGATATATTGGCGCACGGTCGCGCGAATGACTTCGCTGCTCAAATTTCAGTTACCAGCCGAGATTATTTGCAAGCACAAATGCATATGGCGCGTATTAGTGGCTTTCATAGCGGGCTCGCTACCCTGTTGACCAATCTTTGTCTGTGGCTGGTAGTTTGCCTCACCATTCCACAAGTAACAAGTGAAAACATCCCTGGACCTATGCTAGCATCCTTAGCTTTGTTTACCTTAGCTTCTTTCGAAGCTGTTACGCCCCTGCCATTGGCTGCTCAGATGTCGGAAAGCATTCGTGCGGCCTCACAACGTTTGTTTGAAATTGTGAATGAAGAACCAGCAGTGGCAGATAGTAGAAAGAAGAAAATGGACAAAAGTACGGATATAGAACGATTCTCTACTCTCCAATTATCTAATCTCTCCTTTTCATATCCTGGTCAAACTCTTCCTGCCATCCAAGATGTAAGCTTCAAGCTTGAATCCGGCGAGTCACTAGCTATCGTTGGGCCGAGCGGTGCGGGGAAATCAACTATCGTCAATCTATTGTTGAGGTTTTGGGAATACAGTTCGGGAGAAGTTAGCTTGGGCAATGATTCAATACTTGACCTGGAACAAGACGAAGTCCGGGCACGATTCGCAGTGGTCCCACAAAGTTCATATCTATTCAACACTACTGTTCATGAAAATTTGCGATTGGCCCGATCTTCTGCCACTCAAGAAGAGATTGAAGATGCCGCGCAACAGGCGAAAATCCATGAGTTTATACTGTCACTACCAAATGGCTATCAAACATATATCGGCGAACGAGGACAACGACTTTCAGGCGGCGAACGTCAGCGCTTGGTAATTGCACGTGCGTTGCTAAAAAATTCGTCTATGTTAATATTCGACGAGCCAACCGCAAATCTTGATCCATCAACTGAGAAACAAGTGCTCGAAACACTTTTTGAGGTGATGAAAGGCAAAACAACACTTATCATTACACATCGCCTGGTAAGATTGGAAAAAATGGATGAGATTTTGGTAATGGATCATGGTCAAATTGTTGAGCGCGGAACACAGTCTGACTTACTAACGCACAATGGTTTATACCGTAGATTATGGGAATTACAAAACCGAATATTTGCTTATGAGCAACTATCCACTAAAAAAGTTCAATGATTGGATTGACTTTCGAATCTATCCTGTTATATACTAATAGTACATTGCCAAAATCAAACAATTAAGTTTTAAGGAGGAGAAGCCATGACTGACCGTCCCTGGTTCGCCAATTATGATGATGGCGTTCCGAAAAGCATCGATTATCCGAAGGAGCCACTGTACTATTTCCTGGAGCAGTCGGCGCAAAAGTATCCTGATAAGCCATGCACGATCTTCAAGGGGGCTGAGATCACATATAAAGAAATGAATGAAACTACCGATCGCATCGCCGCTGCCCTAGTAGATATGGGCGTGAAGAAAGGAGATCGGGTTGGTATTTTTATGCCTAATACGCCGCAATTCGTGATGGCCTTTTTCGGCATTTTGAAAACGGGTGGCGTGGTGGTTGCCACCAACCCGTTGTACACACCGGCGGAGATCGAGCACCAGGCCAGTGATTCAGGCATCGAAGTAATGTTTGTGATGACCAACTTCTATAAGACTATCAAGGCCGCACAATCCAAAACTAAGATCAAGACACTGATCGTTACCAATATCAAAGAAACACTGTCGCCTGTATTACGTGTGCTGTTCACCTTAGCAAAAGAAAAAAAGGGCGGATTCAGATTGGATGCCCCGTTGGGTGAAAACGAATACTGGATGCAGGATTTGATCGAGAAGTACGAACCATCGCATCGTCCTAAGCTCGAAATTGCTCCCGATGATACAGCCCTGTTCCAGTATTCAGGCGGAACGACGGGTGTCTCAAAAGGCGCAATCGCCACCCACTTCAATGTGCTCGCCAACTCCCTTCAAATCAAGGAATGGATGATAGATATCGAAGAAGGGAATGAAGTCGTATTAATGGGTATCCCACTTTTCCATGTCTATGGCATGGTTGCAGGCATGCTCTTTGGCATGGCTTCCGGCGCCAGCCTTGTGATGGTACCGAATGTGCGTGATTTGAAAGACACGCTAGACAATATTTCGAAATACAAAGCATCCATTTTTCCGGGTGTACCTACGCTCTATAACGCGCTCAACAACCATCCCGATGTGTTGGCCGGAAAGTACGACCTTTCATCTATCAAGGCTTGTATCTCCGGCTCTGCCCCGCTGATGCGTGAAACGAAGGAGAAATTCGAAGAACTTTCTGGCGGCAGAGTATTCGAAGGTTTTGGACTATCTGAGGCGCCAACAGCCACCCACTGTAATCCATTGCTGGGTGAGAATCGCACTGGTTCAATTGGCCTGCCACTTCCGGACGTTGATTGCAAGATTATCAGCCTAGATGATGGCGAAACAGAATTGCCTGTTGGCGAGGTTGGTGAGATCGTTATCAACAGCCCGAATGTAATGAAGGGTTATCACAATATGCCGACAGAAACAGCCAATGCTTTGCGAAAACTTAAGGATGGCAAAACCTGGCTGTTCACCGGCGACATCGCCCGCATGGACGAGGATGGTTACTTCTACATTGTAGATCGCAAGAAAGAGTTGATCAAACCAGGCGGTTTCCAGGTATGGCCACGCGAAGTGGAAGAAGCCCTGACCGCGCATCCAAAAGTACTTGAGGCTGGCGTAGCAGGTATCCCGGACCCCTATCGTGGCGAGACTGTTAAAGCTTGGATAGTGCTCAAGCCTGGTGAATCGGCCACTGAAGAGGAGCTCAAAGAATTTTGCAAAGAGAGTTTGGCCGGCTACAAAGTCCCAACTCACTATGAATTCCGTGATGAACTGCCCAAGACAACTGTTGGCAAGATTTTACGCCGCGAGTTGGTGAGAGAGCACAAGGAAGCGGAAGCGAATAAGTAGATTACAAGAAAGTGCATAAAAAAACTCGGTCGAGGTTCTCGACCGAGTTTTTTATGTTCAGTGATTTATGCAGGCTGCGGTGTGCCGCTCTTCTTTTTATACGGTGGCGGGAAGATGGCTTCGAACTCATCACGCGTGATGCTTTCAGCTTCAAGCAGCTTCTGCGCTACTGCATCCAGTTCTTTATGATATTTCTTCAAGATACTTTTTGCCTGAGTATAAGCTTCATCCACTATCTTTCGGACTTCAGCATCAATTTTCTCGGCAATTGCATCAGAGTAATCCCGCTGTTCTGAAATTTCGCGACCCAGGAAGACTAGCTCTTCTTTCTTCCCATAGACCATAGTACCCAGAGTTTCACTCATACCCAATCGGGTAACCATATTGCGAGCCATGAGTGTTACCTGCTCAAAGTCGCTAGACGCACCGGAAGTAACATCGTCAAATACCGCTTCTTCGGCAGCGCGGCCGCCGAGCGCATAGGCCAAAGTTGCCATGATCTTTTTACGCGACTTAAGAATACGGTCTTCATCCGGGCGGAACCAGGTGATGCCGCCAGCCTGTCCACGGCCGACGATGGTCACCTTTTGAACGGGATCCGCTTCAGGAATGGCATTTCCAACTATGGCATGACCAGCTTCATGATAAGCGATGATGCGCTTCTCTTCGTCCGAGATCAGGCGAGATTTGCGCTCTGGGCCCATAACAACCCGTTCAATAGCTTCTTCCAATTCAGGCTGTCCAATGGATTTCTTATTGCGGCGGGCCGCCAGAATAGCGCCTTCGTTGACCAGATTTTCCAGATCAGCGCCGACGAAACCCGGTGTGCCACGCGCCAAGGAAGCCAGGTCGACTTTTGGATTAAGGGGTTTGCCCTTTACATGTACCTTCAAAATAGCCTCGCGGCCTTTTACATCAGGGCGATCCAGCGTCACGCGGCGATCAAAGCGACCAGGGCGCAGCAGCGCCGGGTCGAGGATGTCGGGGCGGTTAGTGGCGGCCACGATAATGACATTGGTGTCAGTATCGAAGCCATCCATCTCGACCAACATCTGATTGAGAGTCTGTTCACGCTCGTCGTGCGAGCCCCCCAAACCGGCGCCACGCTGACGACCAACAGCATCAATTTCATCTACAAAGATAATGCATGGTGAGTGACGTTTGGCCTGATCAAACAGGTCACGTACACGACTGGCACCAACACCTACAAACATCTCAACAAACTCCGAGCCGGAGATCGAAAAGAATGGTACGCTTGCTTCACCAGAGACAGCCTTAGCAAGCAAGGTTTTTCCTGTGCCAGGAGGCCCGACCAATAAAACGCCTTTGGGTATTCGCGCACCAAGCTGAATGAATTTCTGCGGCTCGCGCAGAAATTCAACGACTTCCCCCAACTCTTCTTTGGCTTCTTCCACACCAGCAACATCTTCAAACGTTACAGTGGGATGGTCACCGCTGAACATTCGAGCGCGGGACTTTCCAAAGGCCATGGCCTGATTATTACTACCCTGCGCCTGCCGGAAGATAAACCACAATACTCCTCCCATAAGCAAGACAGGCAAGAAAAAACCGAGGCTACTGAGCACACCAACCCAGGCAGAAGGTGGTTCAACCAATAGTTTAAAGTTATTGTTATCTGGAGAGAGTTGTTGTGATGTAACGCCCAAACCGACAAGTTGTTCTACAAGTGTAGCTCCTGGCTCTTTTTGAGCTTCTTTCTCTATGCCGTTTTGATAGACAACTTTAAGTTTGTTATCACTATTGACAGAGATTTTTCCTACTTTTCCAGCTTGAATATCTTGAGCTAATTGATTTATAGTTAATACTTCCTCGTTACTCGTTTCTTGCCCAAAGCCCATATAAACCATGGTTGCAATAGCAACAATAAGTAAAAAGTAAACGAGAAATGATTGATTTCTTGATTTCACAGAATCCTCCAATAGCCATGAGATTATACCAATCTAATCCTCTGACGAGTAGAGTAGGTTAATTCTTATTACAATTTTCTAATAAATTACGGTAAAAATCGGTAAATCTGTTCGAACAGATCATAATTGAGCTATTCTATGATCAATTCAACTGGGCAATGATCTGACCCCATCACAGTATCGTGAATAATGACGTCCTTTACATGTGGTACAAGTGCTTGAGAGACTAAATAGTAGTCAATGCGCCAGCCAATACCACGTTTACGGGCGTTAAAGCGATAGGTCCACCAGGTGTATTGTTCACGCTCTGGATACAGGTTTCGGTACACGTCTACAAAGCCATGGTCAAGATACTTTTGCACCCAGTCCCGTTCTTCAGGTAAAAATCCTGAGGTTGTTTCATTTTCTTTGGGATTTTTCAGATCAATGGGCATATATGCGGTGTTGAAATCGCCTGTGATAATGATATTCTCTCCCGCAGTATGTAGGGCATCACAAGCTTCCAAGAGGTGGGCATAGAACTCAAGCTTATAATCTACACGATCTTGGCCGCGCTGTCCGTTTGGAAAGTATATGTTGTAAAGTAAAAAGTCGGAATGACGAGTGCGAATAACACGTCCTTCAACATCAAACTTCGGTGCATCCATACCAAGCTCAACTTCCAAGGGTTCTTCATTTGCGAAAGTTGCCACGCCACTGTAACCGGGTCGTTCCGCCGGATTCCAAATGATCTCATACCCTGGAACAGTTCGTTGATAATCGGTCAACTGATCGGGGCGGGTTTTAATTTCTTGAAGACATAGCAAATTAGGAGCCTGGGAAAGCACCGGGCTTAGTGCATCCTTTCTAAATAATGCTCGTAATCCATTTACATTCCATGTAATTAACTTCACTTCACCTCGCTTTGTGGTAAACTTGCGTGCAGGACTAATGCTTCATGAACGATAAAGAACAAAAATATATCCTTTGCATTGAAGACGAACCAGAAATGATCGATTTGATTCGCCTGATTTTGGGTCGCCGAGGATATGATGTGATTGGCGCTGCAGGCGGTAAAGAGGGATTGGAAAAATTACGCGAGAAACTACCGGATTTGGTTTTGCTGGATTTAATGATGCCAGATATTGACGGTTGGGAAGTATACCAGCAAATGAAAGCCGACGAAAAAACAAAAGATATTCCTGTCATCGTTATTACAGCAAAAGCTCAGAGCATTGATAAAGTGCTTGGCTTACACATTGCCAAAGTAGATGATTACATTTCCAAGCCATTCAGCCCGCAAGATTTGCTAACGAGCGTGGAAAAAGTGTTCGACGCAAAAAACGTGTCGACCTGACCACTCAGAACACGAACGGGGCGGCGCCAGTCGCCCCGTTTTCATTGAAGATGCCTCGTTTTATTCACGTACGTAACCTCAACCGACCGAACCTTTCACCTGCGCGTGTTAAATATTGTGACTCGTTTCTATGTCGCTCACAAGGCTTGATGTTCCGCAGCCGCCTCGATCCGGACGATGGCTTGCTTCTAGTTCAAGGCAAGCGAGACAGCCGCATCGGCTCATCCATTCACATGCTTTTTGTTCCGTTTAACATAAACGTGGTTTGGATCAACACTGACATGACTGTTGTAGATAAAATCATTGCCAAATTCTGGAGACCAGCTTATTTTCCAGCCGGGCTAGCCTGCTACATACTCGAAATCCATCCTGATCGTTGGGAGGATTATCAAAAAGGGGATAAAGTAGAATTCAATGATGCTTAGACGTATTTTTACAATCTTCCTTCTCATTGGAATATTATTTTCAGTTTCACCTGTTTTTGCGCAAACAGCTGAAGGACCGATTTATGTCGTGCAATCTGGTGATACGCTATCCTTAATCGCCTCACGCTTTAACATTCCCTTAGTTGATTTAATGAACGCGAACGGAATCAGTGATCCAAATCTGCTTTCTGCAGGGCAAGAACTTGTGATCCCTGGTCTGGAAGGTATTAGTGGCGTTTTGGTGACTGAATTTGTACAATTTGGCGACTCTTTCCGCAGCCTAAGTAGACATACACAAATTACAGAACCAGTGTTGCGCAATCTCAACCGCCTTGTTAGCCCTACCGAATTGTATGTGGGTGTGAGCCTGATCGTGCCTCAACAAACGGGTGAGGATCGCCTTACTTCGCGGGTTACGCCCGCTAGCGGTGAGACCTTGCTGGAACTGGCAGTCAAGGGAAATACCGATCCTTGGGTGTTAGCCGAGATCAACCAACTGAATGGAACATGGGATGCCATTCCGGGGGATGTGCTTTATACTCCTGGAGGCGAATCTGGAGCGACTGCTAGTGGACTTCCAGCGGTGTTCAAAGATGCTGTTGTTAGCCCTCTCCCTCTCATGCAAGGTAGAACGACGGTCATTCGTGTACAAGTTCCGGAAGGAGTAACAGTTGGCGGTAAGTTGATAAATTACCCACTTCATTTTTTTACTGATGCAGATGGAAGCCAAGTAGCCTTACAAGGAGTACATGCTTTACTGGAACCAGGTCCTTATCCGCTACGCTTGGAAGCTAACCTGCCAGATAGTAGCGTCCAATCTTTTGAGCAAATGGTGCTCGTGCTTTCTGGAAATTATCCTGATGATCCATTGTTGTATGTGGATGCAGGGACCATCGACCCGGCTGTTACGGAACCGGAAGATGAGTTGATCAGAAGCACGGTCCTACCAGTCACTCCACAGAAACTTTGGAGCGGTAGTTTTGGATCTCCAGCATCTCAATATGCAGAATCGACCTATTTCACATCCCGGTATGGTAGCCGCCGCACATACATCGGCCGGGAGAGTGATCTGACTATTAAGGGATTTCACACTGGGCTGGATTTTGGCGGCGGGACAAGCTTACCCATTACGGCCCCTGCAACTGGCACAGTGGTGTTGACCGCACCAGATCTAGTTGTACGCGGCAACGCCACTATGATCGATCATGGTTGGGGCGTTTACAGTGGTTTCTGGCATCAATCTGAATTCCAGGTGCAAGTTGGAGATATGGTTAATGCCGGGCAAATTATCGGTTTGGTTGGAAATACAGGGCGTGGAACTGGTGCCCACTTGCATTGGGAATTGTGGGTCAACGGTGTCCAGGTCGATCCACTGGATTGGCTCAATCAAGAATACCCCTAAATTCCGCTATTCCTCTTGTTGAAACCTCCCAAAGCTGCTCTTGCAAAGAGCGGCCAATTCTTCAAATAGGGTTTCGTCTACTTTCGTGAAGTTAAAGCAGGATTTGCCTTGCATGCGCTTCTTTAGCTCGGGCGAGATGGTATCGAATAATTCCGGATACATGTAGACCGGCATCAAATGAAAGCTGACGTAGTTCTTTTTGATTTGTGTCGAACCGAAGAATAGGTTTCGTTTGAATTTTTGGCTGTAATCGCCTTCGAGATAATAGTATTCATCCGTGTCTTGGGTGATGGTCAGTCAGATTTGGTGCATAGGGTTTCAGAATTTCACGCAGGTGCTCAAATACAGGTTGGAAACCTTTGGATTTAGCCATTTTTTCTCCACTACAAATAAAATAATCTCTAATTTGAGGGGGTACAAGGTCTTTACAAAGTGCCCCATAGGGGCTGACCTGTGCCTTTTTTTATCGCTTACATTGTCAATATCTTCGCCAATTATGGCGATGAAAGATGCACTTTAACAGGATGAATACA
>CAZCPP010000054.1:0-16649 GCA_964500655.1 uncultured Anaerolineaceae bacterium
CGCTTGCATCAGACGAACGGAGTGCGCCTGTTCTTTGATTTATGCACCAAAGCTCCCCCAATCTATAATTTCGTTGTGAAGTTAGAAACAAAGGAGTCTGCATACTTTTTTGGTGATATATTCAATAAATATGTGACATTTATATGACATTGGTCACTATTGCACTCTATTAGAAAGTAGTACATTGTAGATAATTCGAATATATGTGTATGCGTATATATCATAATGGCAACAAATTCAGTAGCTCAAAAAGTATCTCAACTCGAAGCAGATCTATGCTTCGCGCTTTCTGGTTCAAATCGCATTCTAATTCTATATGCACTTTCTGAGAAATCATGCAATGTTACTGAGATTGCGAAAGAGCTAAATATTCCTCAACCCACCACCTCACGCCATCTAAAAATATTACGAGAGCGGGGGCTAGTTCGCGCTGAGCGCCAGGGAACCTCGATCAACTACCACCTTGCAGACAGGCGTCTGATTGATGCACTGGATATTCTGCGTAATGTTTTACGAGACAGGCTCGCTCACCGTGCAAGCCTTATAGAAGAAATTGAATAACTCGAGGAGATGCGCAACAAAATGAATAATTTCAAATACACCTGGCTCATTGGGGCGCTTGCCACCATAGCAATCATCCTTGTTCCAACAATATACTTCTGGCCCAAAAAAGAATTGGAAAAAGATAATCCGCGAGCCAACCTACCACTGCATCTGCCACATACAGATCACTCGAACATTGTTGAAGGTCCCTTCGAAACCGGTGCTGACATCACCCGTGCCTGCCTGGAATGCCACGAAGATTCTGCCTACCAAATCATGACCACTTCCCATTGGACCTGGGAAAGCGAGCCCTTTGATGTTCCCTGGCGCGACGGTCCTGTGACGATCGGCAAGAAAAACCAGATTAACAACTTTTGTATCGGTACGCAAGGCAACCAGCAAAAATGCACCACTTGCCACATCGGCTACGGCTGGGAAGATGAAAATTTCGATTTTAACAATCCCGAAAATATCGACTGCCTAGCTTGTCACGCAGACAGTAACCTGTACGCCAAAGGAGATTATGGCTACCCCGTTGAAGGCGTAGAGTTGTTAGCTGCGGCCCAAAGCGTAAGTAACCCAACCCGCGAGAATTGCGGCGCGTGTCACTTTGATGGTGGCGGCGGCAACGCAGTCAAGCATGGCGAGTTGAACGAGCACCTCTACTACCCGGAAGAAAACTTGGATATCCACATGGGCGGCCTGGATCTGCTGTGCACAGATTGCCACATCACAGAAGATCATCAAATCAAGGGCCGTCTCGTGCCGGATAATTACAAGATCGACCCTTATGAACAAGTGCAATGTTCAGACTGTCATTCCACGGAACTGCACCAGGATCAACGCATCAATGCGCACACCAGCACTGTTGCCTGTCAGACCTGCCACATCCCATTGATCGGCGTCAAAGAACCCACCAAAATATTCTGGGATTGGTCTACCGCCGGCGATGGCAGCATCGAAGAAAATGTACACGAATACTTGAAGATCAAAGGCTCATTTGAATACGAGCAGAACATCACCCCAACCTACGCCTGGTTCAACGGCGACCTGGAGTATCGCTATCTCCTGGGAGACAAAATGGATTCCTCCCAACCAACTATGATCAATCTTCCTGCTGGCGATATCAAAGACCCCAGAGCGATGATCTTTCCCTTCAAAGTCCACATCGCCAGACAACCTTACGACACGGTCAATAACATCCTGTTGCAACCGCTTACAGCCCGCGAGGACGGTTTCTGGACCACTTTTGATTGGCCTTCCGCCCTCGAGCTTGGTGCTGAAATCACTGGGCTGGAATTTAGCGGTAAATATGACTTCGCTGAAACTTGGATGTACTGGCCTGTCACCCACACCGTACGCCCTGCCCAGGATGCACTCGTCTGCGAAAGCTGCCACGGCCCGGAAGGCCGCATGGACTGGGAAGCACTGGGTTACTATGGCAACCCCATTGAATGGGGTGGACGCTTCCAATCTAACAGTTATCAACCCTAGTGCAACAGGATATACCGAATTATGAAAAATCAAAACCTAACTCTTTCGCATTCACTTCGCCAGTATTGGATGATTGGGCTTGCAATCCTGTTCGTTCTTGCAGGTCTGATAACTGTGAATCAAGCAGTCCAGGCAGAAAAATCTGTTCTCGCAACTACGCAAATATCTCCCATCCATCCGCCTTTTCCTCTGTTGGATGAAAACGGAGAGAATGTTCTGGAAAGTAGCGGCGCAGTCTCCACCATGAATACCTGTGGCGTTTGCCATGATACTGACTTCATTGTTGAACACAGTTACCACGCCAGTGTCGGGATCAATGATCTGACCGCTCCTGGTCAGACAGAAAGCGATCGCCCCTGGGATATCAGTCCTGGTTTCTTCGGGAAATGGAACTCGATTGGATATCGTTATCTTTCTCCAAATTGGGACAAACGTATCGACCTGACTACCCCCGAGTGGCTTCAGATCTACGGCATTCGTCACGCGGGTGGTGGACCTGCAGTCTATGCTAGGGATGGTAAATTACTTATCGATCTACCCGTTAACGCCAGTAATCCAGAGACCAGCGTTCACAATCCTAAAACTGGCAAGTTGATACCATGGGATTGGGACAAATCCGGTGTTGTCGAAATGAATTGCTTCTTATGTCACACCCCCGCCCCCAATGCTAGTGCACGTAACGACGAAATTCACGCTGGCAATTTCCATTGGGCCAATACAGCCACCTTGGTTGGCACAGGTTTGGTGGAAGGTTCTAATGGAAAATATTCGTGGAATCCCGAAGCGTTTAACTCTGAGGGCGAACTGCAAAATGAGTACATATTTATCCAGGATCCTAGCAACAACAACTGCGCACTCTGTCACGGCTTAGTACATGAAGATGTCGACGATCCAATCACGACAGTTGGCTGCTCCCCCGAACGCTGGAGCACCATCACAACTGGCCAGATCATCTCGCCCCAGCGTCTTTCTGACTCCGGCATGAATCTGGCAGATAAAGACAACCTGAGCCGCACCTGGGACGTGCATGCAGAGCGCCTGCTGAAATGCACCGACTGTCATTACTCCATCAACAATCCGCTTTACTATCAAGAACGTGGCGGCTCGCAACCCGACCACCTGATCTTTGATCCACGTCGCCTGGATATTGGTGAATATCTGCAAAAACCGTTGCATCAATTTGCGCGCGGCGACAGCTCCCAGGGCACCATTGCGCCAGAACTGAAAGACACCATGCGCCGCTGC
The DNA here is from genome assembly GCA_964500655.1 of uncultured Anaerolineaceae bacterium. Lineage (GTDB taxonomy): Bacteria > Chloroflexota > Anaerolineae > Anaerolineales > Villigracilaceae > JAABUE01. The sequence continues at coordinate 3,283 of CAZCPP010000054.1, forward strand.
GACTCCTGTCACAGCACCGATGCGGCCCATGATTGGCTGCCTTACAAAGACCGTCACATGCAGATATTAAGTTGCGAAAGCTGCCACATCCCCAAGCTTTATTCATCTGCCAACATGCAGCACGATTGGACGGTACTTACCCTGAACGGAACTGCCACCACAGAGTGCCGCGGCGCAGAAGGGGACGTGGGAAAAGTTGCAACATTGCTGACTGGTTATCAGCCGACCCTGCTACCGCGCAAGGGTGTTGAAGGCAACATCTCCCTCATGCCTCACAACCTGATCACGACCTGGTTCTGGGTTTATGGCGAACCCGCCCGCCCCGTGCCTTTGAGTGACCTTCAGGCGGCCTATTTTGAGAACGGTGACTACCATCCTGGCATCCTGTTGCGCTTCGATGCAAATAACGATGGTCAAATCGACGAAACCGAATTAGTCATCGATACGCTCGAAAAAGAACAGTTCGTCAAAGAGCGCCTAGAATTTCTGGGTCTGGGCAATCCGCGTATCCTGGGCGAAGTACAACCTTACAGTATCAATCACAACATTGCAGAAGGAGAATGGGTACTCAAGGATTGTGCAAGCTGTCACAGCGAAAATTCACGCATCGCACAGCCGATCCAACTTGCATCATATACGCCCGGTGGCGTAATGCCCGAATTCGTCCCCGACAGCAACGTGGTCTATAACGGAAGCATGTTCGTGTCCGAGGATGGTGCGCTCTACTACCAGCCTAATACGGAAACCGAAAATCTGTACGTCTTTGGCTTGAACAACGTAGGCTGGATCGATATCCTTGGCTCCCTGATGTTCGCTGGCGTCCTGCTGGGTGTTATCGGACATGGAGGCTTTCGCTTCTACGCCTCACTGCGCAATAAAGCGCACGGCAGCACGACCGAAAAAGTTTACATGTACACAGTCTATGAGCGTCTATGGCACTGGCTGCAGACATTTAGCATTGTGTTGCTGCTCTTCACAGGCCTGATCATCCACAAGCCAGAAACATTTGGACTCTTCAGCTTTAACGGTGTGGTGATTACCCACAACGTGCTGGCAGCCATCCTTGCACTCAATGCCATTTTCGCCCTGTTCTACCACCTGGCAAGCGGTGAGATCAAGCAATATCTTCCAGAACCAAAAGGCTTCTTCAGCCAAGCCATAATACAGGCTATGTTTTACCTGCGCGATATCTTCAAAGGCGAGGTACATCCCTTTGAAAAGACCACCCATAGAAAGATGAACCCGCTCCAGCAAGTAACTTATCTGGCCATCTTGAACGTGCTGTTACCTTTGCAAGGTGTCACGGGCATCATGATGTGGGGTGTGCAACGCTGGCCTGAAGTTACCAACACACTGGGCGGTTTGCCCTTCCTGGCGCCCTTCCACACACTGGTCGCCTGGACATTTGCAGCCTTTATTGTGATGCACGTTTATCTGACAACAACAGGTCACACACCCTTAGCTGGTATTCAAGCTATGATGATGGGCTGGGAAGACCTGGAAATCCACCAAGCCCGACCCGAGGAGGAACCCGAAGCATGAGTACAACAACTGCACCCATTAAAAAAGAAAATGTGCTAAAAAGGCTCTTTAGTCGCCCTAGTAAGCCCTATCTCAACTCCTATCTGGGAGGCGTCCTACTGGGTATGGTGCTTTTCGCATCATACTTCATCACCGGCAATGGACTGGGCGCATCCGGCGGCTTGAGTCGCTACGTAGCCTTCATTGAAGACCTGATCGCTCCTGAACACATCAACCGCGTACCGTACCTGATCAAGATGGCCGGCGGCGACCTGAACCCTCTGGACAACTGGATCGTCATGGTGAGTACCGGCGTGATCCTTGGCGGATTTGTTTCAGGACTTATCAATGGTCGCACCAAATTCGAAACCAACAAAGGTCCCAACATTTCCAACCACACGCGCTGGGTGGTCGCCTTCTTTGGAGGCATGCTGTTCACCTTTGGCGCGCGCCTGGCCCGTGGCTGCACATCAGGACAAGCCCTTTCGGGCGGATCGACGCTCTCTGCTGGCAGTTGGGTGGTCATGTTCGCCATCTTCGGTGGCGCATACGCCCTGGCCTATTTTGTGCGTAGGCTTTGGACCTAACAGGAGATCACCATGATACCCTTTCCCCTTATTCTTGAACCCATGCTTGACAAGCTCGGTATGTATTTGGTTTTCCTGGCAATTGGCTTTGGTTTCGGCTACGTTCTTGAAAGCGCCGGCTTCAATCACTCCCCCACATTGGCGGCGCAATTCTACTTCAAAGACCTGCGTGTTTTCAAGGTCTTCTTTACTGCTATCGTAGTCGCCATGCTCTTGATTTTTGGCGCATCCGCAATTGGTTTGCTGGACTACAACCTGATCTGGGTTAACCCCACCTATTTATGGTCAGGCATCGTCGGTGGCCTGATTATGGGTGTTGGCTTTATTCTAGGAGGATTTTGTCCGGGCACATCCCTGGTTGCATTAGCCACGCTGAAAATCGACGGTATCTTCTTCGTGTTGGGCGGCTTATTCGGCGTGTTTGCCTTCAGCGAAATTGTGGATAAGATCACTTATTTCTATCACGGCAGCTACTTTGGGCGTGTAACTTTGATGGACTTTTTCAACCTGCCAATAGGCGTAATCGTCATCCTGGTAACCCTTATGGCGCTCTTTATGCTCTGGGGCGGTGAAAAGCTTGAGATGAAATTTGGCAGCAAAAGCGCAGACTCAGAGCCCAAGGCTCGCTACATTGGCGCAGGCGCATTCGTCATGTTGGCAGCCGCAATTGCCATCGTGGGGCAGCCCACCACCGCTGACCGTTGGCAAATGCTAGCCGTTGAGAAACAGCCTCTTCTGGATCAGCGCACCTTTCAAATCGACCCGGCTGAATTGCTGCACACCATGCACGAGCACAAGCTCAACCTGGTGATGATCGATGTACGCGATGAAGCCGACTACAACATCTTTCATCTATTGGATGCTGAGCACATCCCTTTGGATGTGATTTCGAATCACATTCACGATTTCATTGCGCTGCCTCCAAATACGGTCTTTGTAGTGATGAGCAACGATGAAACGGCAGCAACAGAAGCATGGAGAATCATGGTGGCCGAATCTGTCCCGACTGTCTATATTCTGGATGGTGGAATTAACAAGTGGCTTACTTATTACGGAACTCCCTACGAGGCAGAATTCTGTGCCGGGAAAAAAGAGAGTGCTGCAGATGATGAACTGCGTTACGATTTCAAGATTGCACTAGGCGCCGGCTGCCCGGCTGCCTTTCCCGATCCGGAAAAATTCGAGTATGAATTCGAACCAAAAATAAAACTGGAAATGAAACGTGCACCCAGTAGTGGTGGTTGTGGGTAGATTTCAATATCGAGTTTATGCTCTATTAAATAATTTCCTTTTTTAGGATGAATTCCAAAAAACATCCAAGTTGCTTGGATGTTTTTTACATTACATCACCGCATCCAGCATCAAGGCCAGGAAGATAAAGGCCAGGTACATGCTGGAATAGCGGTACATCTTCCGGCTATGAATCTTGCCCCACCAAACTAATTTCCCCAGCGCACCAAGCACGCCAGAAAGCAGGATGAAAATCAGTAGATTATTTGCCAGGGTAGGTTCAGGCATGGTTTCGTGAAATTAATTTAACTCCCAACCAAATTATTTCAAGTTACAACGAAGAAGCCGGGCACTTACCCGGCTTATCAACATCTTTGTGATAGAAATCTAAAGTACTTTTGCTTGCCCTAATGCATCTTCTAATGCGTCTAATGTGGCTGGTTTAATCAACATAGCCGTAGCCCCGCCGTCCATAACACGTTTTTTGGTTTCCGGTTGATCGTCGGATGTGACCACAATAACGGGAACAGTAGCAAGCCTGGGTTCTCTCCTAAGAAACGACAATACTTCCAGACCATCAACACCGGGCATGTTTATATCTAACAAAATCAAGCTTGGCGTGAGCGTTTGTAAAAGCTCAAGCCCCGGACTGGATCCATAGGCTACACGAGCTTCTACACCTAACACATCCAGCATTTGGTGCAGGGCATCTGCTGTCTGGCGGTTGTCGTCAATGATAAGTGCAATAGACATTCTTTAATCCTCCACGACCACGTTTCCCATCTTACTCACATTGTAGCCCGGTAAGGCTTCCACCGCTGCACGGAATTCTGAATTTTCCAGCACAGCGAAGAGTGGTGTGAGCAGGTCACTATTTGCATGATCCTGCGGGATAACTAGATCGTAACGTTCTTGAAAGAGTGGGATAAAATCCAACTCGAGCGCCTGGGCTGCGGCTGCTATTCCCAGCCCGCAATCTGCACGACCCGATGCAACCGCCGCCGCTACTCCCAGATGTGTATACTCTTCTTGATTATAGCCAATTATAGCATCAGGTGCTATCCCCAATAAGTTCAGTTGATAATCCAAAAGTACTCGTGTACCAGCCCCCCGCTGCCGGTTCACATATCCAACGCGTTTCGCATCAGATTTCCCCCCAGGCCTGCTGAGGTCCACTAGGCTTTTGACATCCTTAGGATTGCCTCGCCTCACCAGTAGCCCCTGCTCGCGACCAACCAACGTCACCACCTTAACAGGTACATTGGGTAAGTATTGACGAATGTAGGAAATATTGTATTCACCTGATTCCGGATCGAGCAAATGCGATCCCGCTAAGTGGGCTTCATTCCGCTTCAAGGCCACCAGGCCACCTTGTGAACCAACATTGGCGGAAACTAAACGCCGATCATACTCAGCCAAATATTGCGCGATCAAATCCAGCGTCATATCGTGTGAGCCGATACAGAAGATGGTTTTATCTAACTCTGCTTTGGGGCGATATAGGCGAACTTGTACCTGATCGCCGGCTTCAGCGCCCTGTGTGCCACGCGGCATTAGGACCAATCCATCCGCACGAACAAGCGAGGTGATCACTCCAGCTCCGCGAGAAAGCGGCGCAGCTAGCAATTTTTCGCCTACACGCCCCACCGCCACGCGCACGAAATCGTCATCGCCACCAGGAGAGACGAGCTTGCGCGTCAATTGAGCGCTTTCTGTCGGCAATTCTTTAGGACGTCTACCCAGCCAACCCGCGATGAGTGGTTCTACAAAGAGATCAATAGTTAACGCCGACGAGACAGGGTAGCCGGGGACGCCAATTATGGGGATTATGTCATTGCGAGCATCCATAGGATGCGTGGCAATCCCCCCTCTTTTTTTTTCGGGAGATTGCTCACCTGCCCTTGCGGGCGTTGCAAGGGTCATCGCTTTTCGCCTCGAAATGATACCAAGAATAACTGGGTGTCCCGGGCGGACTGCGACCCCATGTACGAGCAACTGTCCTAATTTTTCGACCACACTGGCTGAGAAATCTTCAGCGCCCGCTGATGAACCGGCGTTTAGCAAGATCAACTCATGATCTTGGGCAGCTTCAGCTACGCGGTCGCAGATTAGATCGAAATCATCCGCTGTGATAGATAAACGAGTCGGCTCACCACCCATAGCTACCACCTGCGCAGCCATCACCAGCGAGTTGTATTCCAGAATATCGCCAGATTTGAGTTCGGAGCCAATGGGAACCAATTCTGTGCCCGTCGGCAAGATAGCGACACGGGGTTTTCGCGAGACGTTGATCTGGTTATGCCCGGCTGCCGCAATGGCACCTAAATCTGCTGGGCGTAAAACATGACCGGCAGGCAAGACCAATTCGGTAGCGACGATGTCTTCTCCCAACGGGCGGACGTGCTTCCAGGGAGTAACACTGGCGCGGATGCGAATTGCCACTGGGTCTCGGATGGCATCGATCAGGTTTCCGTGCTCGTCGAGGGCTTCGGTGTTTTCAATTTGGATAACGGCATCAAAGCCGGGAGGCAACGGGTCGCCTGTATCGAGGTAGCAGGCCGCGGTCGGGATTTGAAGCGAGATTGGCTTGGTTTCCAATGCGCCAGCCGTCTCAACCGCACGGACAGCGAAACCGTCCATTGCGGAGGCGTGATAATGCGGCGAAGACGTTTTGGCCCAGACAGGCTCGGCCAGCGTACGTGCGAGTGCGTTCTCATCTAAATGGATAGTTTCAACGTCCAACACGCGCCACAGGTCGGCATCACGCAGCGCGGATTCCAGGCGGGCCAGGGCTTCGTGGAGTGGGATATCGTGCAGGTAAACGGACATCAGAAGCCCCCGCCCTTACTCTCCCCCAAGCTGGGGGAGGGAGAATCAATCCGCAACGATTCCAACTCATAGATTTTCGCTCGAATACTATCCAATACAGCAGATAAATCGCGATCAACAAGTTCGGCTCTAAATCGCAAGATATTCAGCCCAAGCGATTCCAGAATTGCTTGCCTTTCCTGATCAGCTTGTTTTTGAATTTCATGAATTGAGCCATCCACCTCGATGACTAGGCGATAAGCCGAATTGTAAAAATCGACAATGAACGCGCCTATTGGTTGCTGCCGCCGAAATTTCAATCCATCCAGTTTTTTTCCGCGCAAGGCCTGCCAGAGCAAATGCTCACTCCTGGTTGGCTCCTTACGGAATTCGCGCGCAATTACTAACATCTTGCGCCGCACATGTTCAGGAACTTGCAATCGAGGAAATTCATTTTTCATGAGGATGATTCCCCTTCCCCCTTGTGGGGAAGGCCGGGATGGGGGTTTTTAAACAGACATGCCGCCCAGATTATACCTGTTTCGCGCGTGATAGAATCGCGGGATGATAGGCGCCCCTTCCATACTTTTAACGCTCCTGGTAGGCGGGATCGCATTCTTATATGCCAGCGTGGGATTCGGCGGCGCGACCGGCTACTTGGCAGTGATGAGCCAGTTCGGGATCGAACCCAATTTGATGGCGACAACCGCTTTGCTGTTGAACGTGGTGGTGGCGGGAATCTCATTTACCAATTACGCGCGCGCCGGACATATGGAGAAACGCTTGCTGCTTTCGTTCCCGCTGGCATCCGTCCCGGCGGCATTTCTGGGGGGTTTCATCAAATTGAACCAAGAGCTGTATTTCGTGCTGCTGTACAGCATGCTGACCTATGTGATGTTCCGAATGCTATTTCCTCCCCCACCTACCCTCCCCCCATTAAGGGGGGAGGAACAGGTACTCCCCCCTTAATGGGGGGAGCTAGAGGGGGGAAAGAGAGACAATCTACCCGCCCACCACCAACCTGGCTGGCCTTGACCAGTGGCGCCGTGATCGGTTTGCTCTCCGGGATGGTCGGGATCGGGGGCGGAATCATCCTGTCGCCGCTCATCATCCTGATGCGCTGGGGGACGCCCAAGCAGGCCGCCTCTACAGCAGCGGGATTCATTTTTCTGAACTCCCTCAGCGGGTTGTTGGGTCGTTTTATCGGGGGAAATCTTATGTTCGGAGAATTAGGCGTCTGGCTGCTGCCGATTGGAGTTCTAGGCGCACTGGCCGGGTCGTACCTGGGCGCACGAAGATTTTCAGGTTTGTGGACGCGGCGAGTATTGGGTGTAGTGTTACTGATCGCGGTGGTCAGATTTTGGGTGGAGTACTTTAGTTAGAAAACAAGTCTCGCCGTTGGCACAATTAGGGGATATCAAAATTTTATTCTTTTGCAATCTCTTCAACTTTATCTAACATCAACTCATATGCTTCTTTTGCCTTGGCTAAATAATCACAAGCGGCAACAATATATGGTGAGGGCAAGGTTGGTTATGCCTATATATGGGACTTAAATGCAACAGAGCGATGCGTCTACGTTAGATTCATCGCCCTGTTTGTTTTTTTTAGAACAAACCCGGTGGGGAATTTATAAATCAACATTTGCTCTCCGTCTTTGCGGCATATAGCTCTGAAAAACAATCACTTTGGGGCGGGACTGTTTTCCAAGAGTGAAAACAGTCCAATTCATCTAGCAAAGGGGGCGCTAATAAACACAAATCATCCAATTACTATTTTCTACATATTCAATCGTCGACTTCATCTCCTGCAAATCTACATGCAGTATGCATTTTGTATCACCTTTCTCCCATTGAAGATGGACAGTAGCGGAGTCGGATTCGAGAACAGCAAAATCCCCGTCAAAAGCAGGATACTCGTTCCTGAACTGGATCAATTTCAAAAGCCGCTGCACGACCTCGCGCCCGACCTCCTGCTTGATCTCGTTCAAGGAATAGTTATGCCGGTTGATATCTCGTCCCTCCCCACCTTGCTCGAGAATGGCGAGATCGTTCTCCCCAGCCAGTAAACCAACGTAATAAACCTGCGGTACACCCGGGGTAAAGAATTGAATAGCACGCGCGGCAAGATAGGTATCGTCATCTTTGCCTAGCATCGAGTAGTAGGTGCCACGGATCTGATGAACGTCGAATCCGTCTAGGTCATGGTATTCGGGGGCGTAGATCAAGCTGAGATTTGATCCACGTTCGAGACAGGTATCCACTAATTTTCTCGCGGTCGTCCCGGCATAGAGATCGTCCAAATCAGGTTTGATCGGTACGCCATCATGACAATCCAGCATCGTGAATTGTTTCTGGGGTCTCTCCTTCAGATAGGCAACCAAGTCCGTGCTATCCCGCTCGAAAAGGGCTTCAAGAACGCGATAGGGCAGGATAAAGTCATAGATCCAGTGTCCGTTCTCTGCGAGTTTGTTCTGGATGGTGTAGTGAGAGTGAACTTCGGGGAGAAGCTCAATACCGAGGGAGTGGGCAAGCTCGGTAATCCAATCAAGGAATTCATATATCTCTGGTTCAACAAAGAAGAAGCTCGTGCCCGGTTTTTTGGTGATATAACCGACCGCATCCAGACGCACGATCTTGACTCCATTCTTTGAGAAGTTTTCAAAGAAATCGGTTAATAGCTGGCGTGTGGCAGGCGAGTTGACATCCAGATCGATCTGCTCGGAGGGCGTCGTTTTGCCAAAAGTCGTCCAGACCCGTTTGGTTTCGCCCGTCTCGACGATGGTGAAATCGGAGTAGGGTTCTGTGCGGCGCAGGAAGATTTTCTTGAAATCACCTTCGGGGATATTGCCATCTACCCAGATTTTATCTACCGTCAGGAAAAGGTCGGCGTATTTCGATTCGTGCCCGTGTTGCAGGAAGTCTTTGAAGAATTCCGATTTCGCAGAGATATGGTTGACCATCAAGTCGAGCAGAATATCGTGTTTTTCGCCAAGTCTTTTGACATCATTCCAATCGCCGAAGGCTGGCTCGATCTCCAGATAAGTCAGCGGCGCAAAGCCACGATCCCCCGATGAAGGAAAAGGCGGCAGGATGTGGATGCCGCCCTGAAAGGAATCGGGGAAATGGGTTTCGATAACGTCATGCAGCGTTTTTAGGTCGCCGCCGAGGGAGTCAGGGTAGGTAATGAGTTGAACTTTGTTTTTGACTGGCATTTCTTCTTCCTTCGCTTTATTCAACGACGATCACATCATATTCCTTCGTGATCACAAAATCTGCCAATTGCTTATGCCCGGCGATGATCTTGTGCTCGATCTTCAGGATATTTTCAACAAAGGGGTCGCCTACTTCGTCACCCCGATTGCGTTTTTTGCGGTGCTCCAAGGTATCGAGCCGATTGCGAGCGATGAAGACTTTTGTGTCCACATTCTTCAATAACGATGTATATGTGCCTTCCGCAATGACAACTTTCACACCTTGCAGATCAATCGTCTGATCTTCGACGGAGTTGGCGTTGTAATCAATTAGCGGTTTGACAAAGGAGTCTTTCCCCGTGATAGCATCTTTCAAATTGCCTTCCAAGACATCAAAGCGAACTTCGACGTGGGGTCCCAACCACTCTGGGTCTTCACGGCGTTTGGCATCGTTCGGCTTGGGTGGTAGCACAAAATAGTCATCCTGTCCCAAAAGCACGGCTTTGATGCCTACCTTTTCCAATTCGTCGGCAATCGCCTTGCCGGTTTCCGACTTTCCACTGCCCGACTCCCCGGCAACGGTGATGATATAGCGAGTCGCTTTCGCCTGAATTTTTCCCAAAATCTCAGGGACGATCTGCTGCGCGGCAGCGATGTGGTGTTCTTCGAGAACGATGATGTCGCCTTTCATTTTTACTCCTACGCATTTTTTGATACAGACAAGACTTTCCGCCTAATAATTCTTTTCACAGTAAGACACATCCCGTGGGGCAGGCTAGACCTGCCCCTATTGGGAGGAATGAAGAAAAGGTCCTTTTGACATCAACCTTTAATTCCGAAAAACATTATTCCCCCAACAAAGCTCCTTGTATCTCTTCAGCATTGACTAGCTCAAGCACTTAGATCACGTTAGCGCTCACATGGAAATACCACTCCCCATCGAGCGCGCAAGTCATCCATCAAGCGCATCAGCTTTTGCGTTTCATGAAGGGGCATAATTTCGCTTTCTGTTTTCCCAGCTCTTAGGCAGGTATGGACTTCTTCAACTTCATGCACATATCCGTTTCCTTGATATGGTATAGGTATTGTCTGAGGTTCCCCGTCATTGACAGAGAGCGTTAATCGGTCGGGAAAAAAGAATGGATCATGGATTTTGATATATCCCTCGCTGCCAACCACAAAAGCTTCACGGGGCTTCTCTACGCGCATGCTGCTAGTTAATTGGGCAAGTTGATCTTGACCGAACACCAAGGTAAGCGCATTCAACTCATCAACACCTGTTTCCCCTAGGATTGCCTGTCCGTACACTTCGCTTGGAAACCCCAAAAGCATAGTTGTGAATGAAAGCGGATAGATCCCCAAATCTAACAGAGCACTGCCACCCAATTCGGGGGCGTAAAGCCGATGTGTGGGGTCATAGGGCAGGTTGAAGCAGAAGTCCGCTTGGATAAGACGTATCTGCCCGATTTTGCCTAATTGAACCCATTCAACCAAACGCTGAATAGCGGGAAAGAAGCGCATCCAAACAGCTTCCATGAGAAATAATTCTTTCTCTCGAGCCAAGCGAATACACTCAACTGCCTCTTTCTCGTTAAGCGTCAGCGGTTTTTCACATAAGACGTGCTTTCCGGCTTCAAGACACATCAACATGTTTTCGTAGTGCAAATTATGCGGCGTAGCGATGTAAACGATATCAATATCTGGGTCGGCAGCAAGAGCAGTGTAATCCGCGTAACAACGAGGAATATTCCAGCGCTTGCCAAAACGTTCTGCTGATCCCTGACTACGAGAGGCAACAGCTAATATTTCAGCCTCTTCAACTGAATTCAGAGCCTCTGCCATACTCTCGGCAATATCACCGGTTGCTAAAATGCCCCAGCGAAACTTTCTCATGCTAGCTCCATTTGCAAAACAGCTTTCAACAAGCCTGCAGGTGGCGTTGACAAATCTTGAAAGGCTATTGAAATGTCATCAAAAGGGTAAACCGTTACAAGTGGGGCAGCAATGATATGTCCGTCTTTCATCAATTCCATCCCCTCTTGCATGGCAACAAGTTTTTCATCCATACGTCGCACATGCCCATTGATCACATCAATGGCCTTGAAATTCCATTGCTGCATATTAACCGTACGCTCTCCCTGATTCGTTTGGTGATATCCAACAAAAATGATCTTGCCATGCTGCTTTACAAGCAAGGTGCTAAGGTCAACTGCTTGCTGATTCCCTACAGCTTCAATAACAACATCAAACTCGCCATATCGCTCCAGAATAGCTGCATCATCCATCTCGGTAGGATCAACATCTTCGCTGGCACCTAACGCTATAGCCAAATTACGGCGATCTTCTAACGGATCGATAGCCAGGATATATTCTGCACCCTGATATTTTGCGATCTGCTGGCAAACTACACCCATAAAACCACTGCCGATTATTGCTACACGATCACCGGGTTGAGTGCCAAAGCGATTGCCCGCATGCACACAACAAGCCACGGCTTCACCAAGTGCATAAACCAGATCAACTTCAGATGGAAGTTTAACCGTAGTATCTGGTGTTGTGACGAGGTATTCGGCATAGGCTGGTACGCCAAACGTTGTTACGGAATCACCTACAGCAAAACTTTGTACATCATTACCAACGGCGGCTATAACACCGCTAGCTTCGTGCCCCAAGCGAGGATAATCTTTTGCCATCGTGTCGCGATTTTGATAGACAAAAACATCTCCACTACAAATTCCGCAGGCTGTGACCTTGATCAATATCTCATCATCTTTGCAAGTTGGCACCTTTTCATCCAGCAAAGAAAAACCTTCTTCAGATAAAAATGCTATTTTCATTGTTTCCTTCTTTGAACATCTAGGATAGGGTCACTGTGCCGTCTTCATGAACGGTTACAGGGATTGGATCAGAAAGAGTTCCAATAAAATTGGCATCACTACCCTGCCAAGCAAAGAAGACCCATTCGCCGTTCTGATTTTGGATAAGCTTTCCCGCGTACAGATTTTGATCCGGATACCCAAGAAACGGACGTGGCACTGGCAGGGTGTATGGTCCTAAAGGCTTAGGGGCTGTGAGATACATGGTTCCGTTAACTGGCGGCAATCCCATACGCTCTTCCCAACCTTTGGCATGGGTTTTGACAGTTGTCGAAAAAATCAAATAAGAGTTCCCATCAAACTCTAACCACTGAGGCACTTCCAGGTAGCCAAAATCACCAGGTTCTGATACAGGCGGGCAAACTTCCCAGGTAATCAAATCATTTGAGCGAGCATAGCCGATCACACCCCGCTCATCTGGTTTTCCTTGGTTTGCCCGCGCCGTGATAAAAGCGTGGAAATCACCCGTCTCTGGGTGCTGGAAAACAAATGGATCACGCCAGGCTTCATCCCACCAAAGTGGGTTTTCCTTATCGTAGCGTTCATACCAAGTTGCATCAGCTTCGATCAAGGGGTTTTGAGGATGCTTCTGCCACGTCAGCAGGTCACTTGAGGTTGCCAAGCCGATGCGCTGGATTTTGCCATCATCGGCTCGGCTGGAGCCCGTGTAAAAGAGATACCACAGCCCTTCATGCTGGATAATGCTGCCCGTCCAGGTAGTGTAATCATCCCAAGCAGGCGATGCGGATGGAGCAAAAGCATCGGGGAGGATTTCCCAATTCACTAAGTCTTCTGAGACCGCATGACCAATCGTCACGTTCCAATGACGCAAGTCCGGATCATCAAGTGCTCGAAGAGCTTGTAAATAGAAAACATGCGTATTTGCACCATCTTGGGCGAACCAAAAATCCCATACCCACTTATCTGGAAGATACAATGTCATAAATTATCTGTCGTACCTCAAGACATCGTTTCGTTTTTATAAACTAAACCATCAATAGAACGTTTCGCACCTTATCAATCGAACCATCAAGAGATCGTTTCAAAAGTATCGTTTAATTTCTCTATCCCCCCAAATAACTTAGGAGATAGAAAAAGACAGGGCTTTCTTAAAGTAGCAAAATCAGGTCAAAAACCTTGTTGGGGTGAGCA
>CAZCPP010000055.1:0-16621 GCA_964500655.1 uncultured Anaerolineaceae bacterium
ATTAGCATGGGAGTGGAAAATTTATAGTCTAAATATTCAGTACCAAATTCCCGTTGCAATCTACGTTCTTCAAATAACGCCCCTACAAAGATATAGATAGTCAATAAAATGATAACAACGAGTGAGTTCAAACTTATCACAGGAGTTAACCAGATAATTAGCAAACCTGCAGTATAAAGCGGATGTCGCACCCAACGATACAGACCATGGGAGACCATTTTAGGCGCTGGTTCTTTTCCTTCGATAAGCTGTCGCAATCCGACAAACGAAAGCGTATCTGTTTGTAGTAACCCAATTATTAAAAATACTACAGCGAAAACCTGCCCTGTCAAAGACAGGTATAGCCACGGCACAGGGATATTATATAGTACTTGATCGGGCAAGACCCACACTAACCATAATATTGGAGCAAAGCTGATGACTGATAGAACATTGTAACCAAGGCGATAAAACCGTATAACTGAATCCCCCAACAGATTTCGGAACCAGGCTTTTGTCGGTATCGAAGCCGTTAATGAGTGAACAATTCCCCATATCGCTACCACTAAAATTAACCAGGGCATGTTATTCCTTTATTCGGGTTATTGTGAACGGACTTTTACTCATGTCCAAACGCAGGCAATTTAACCATCTTGCCGCCTGATTCCACCAAGTAGTACGGCATCCAGGCTACACCAAACAATTCGACAAAAATATCCTTCTTCTTAAGTGTAATCGTTATATCAGTTTCATCATTCACAGCATCACCCCAGCGATCTTTAATTTCTTCAATAGTCCGTTTACGTTCTGTATACAATTCTTCTAATTGGCGTTTATAAGCTTCCAAGGCGTCCTCTGACTCTTCAACATCGGATTTGGCTTGCTCGGTCATACGTCGCTTTCTTAGAGATGTAGACACTCTGCGCCGGGACCTGCCGCCGCCGCCGAAAATATTCTCAAGATGAGTACCCGCTTCCTCCCATTTGCGATGAGAGAGTTCAGTTTCGTCTTCTCGCAATTCGCGTTCTTCTCGGCCAATCTTATCTTCCAAAGTCCTAATTTTTCGGTCAAGCTGAGTAGATTTCTTCCCGATCTCTGCCTCTGCTGCTTCATGTGCAGCTTCAGCACAAGCTTTCATAAATTCCGCTTGTGAATCATCTGGGCCAGCGTACACCTTCAAGGTTTTGTTTTCTCTTACCTCAACTGTCACAGACTGATATATCCAATCTATAAAATCCCGCTTCAAAGCAGTCATCTGCTTAGATATATTCAAGGGTGCACCAAGAGTTCCGTAACGTGATTGCGGAGCTGGTGTTTGTTCAACCTGATTCACAGGGAAATCACTATAAAAATGATCTTCCCAACGTACTACACCACGTTTATCTGGACTTGCTACTAATGCTGCACGTTGAAGATCAACGTCTACATCATATTTGCGATTGAGAATTCGCGCGCTTGCCACTGCCAACAATGCCGGCTGATATAACACACCCTTAAGTTGTGGGCCAGGAAAAGGCTGTCCCGTCGCTCGCATAGCTTCTGTCAGGCTCAGGTTGGTGGGCAGGAAATGCTCCTCGATTCTGGATGGTACTGCGGGACGAGTCCCGCTTCCTTCTTCTGACATTGATTTTGACGGTGTCGATGTAAGGCTAGAAGAGAGAGCAGCCGCAGTATCTGCTTCAGGTACGTCCGCTGCGATTGGTGCTTCAGACTTACTTCCCATTTGTGAGGCAGACGTCTGAGTTGGAGGAGTCACGGCTAAAAAGTCCGCACCAACGAGCTTGTTCAAATCCGGAAGTTGTGTACGGGTTAGCGGACCTGCCAAAAAGTTCATTACCCAGCGCGTTTTGAACACAGCTGGTTGTTTTTCATGCACATTATGCTGAATAAAAACCCGTTTACCCAGACTGGATATCAATTTATCAATAGTACTGCGCGATACACCACCCCCCGCGCTCTCGAGCCCATCCAATAAACGTTCTTTATCGCGTTCAGTCTGTAGCTTTCCAATGAACCAGGTGCCTGCATTGGAGAGCGCCTTGTAATCCAAATCAACGGGATTCTGGGTGGCAAGCAACAGGCCTAATCCATATGCTCGTGCCTGCTTCAGTAAACGCAGCATTGGTTGTTTAGAAGGCGGATTTTTCTGCGGGGGTAAATAACCAAATAGCTCATCCATATAAAGAATAGCCCGCAAAGTAGGTACACCCGCTTGCGTCCGCATCCAACTCTCGATCTGTGATAGTAAAAGTGTAACAAAGAACATGCGCTCAGCTTCTGAAAGATGCGCCAGGTAAAAAATACTGTGACGGGGTTTGCCATCTGGCATGTAAAGCAATGATTGAATATCCAAATCATGTCCCTCACGCCACCCCTGAAATGATGGTGAAACCAGAATATTGTTCAAACTAACCGCCAAATCCATACGATCTTTTTGTGGGAAAAATGTTTCAACCGTGAAAGCGCCAAGCTTTTCAAAGGGTGGATTTTGAACTTGGAAAATCAGTTCAGTTAGTTCTACATTTTTATTTTGTTTCCATGTATCTTCAATTATTTTTGCGAGAAGAATGTGTTCGCGTGAGCGCAACGGGTCGATATCTTTTATTCCTACTAAACCTAGGAGAGCCGTGACCGTGCTAGATATTTTGTCAATCAATATTTCAATACTTGCGATCTCATCTTTGCTTGGTAAGGCTAATGATGAAAGTGCTCTAATAAGCAAACCGGAATCTGAGCCGGGTGTGTAAATAGCATACTGTACAGCGTTTTTTAATGCCAAAATTCGGTCTTTCCCAATACCCCACTCATCCAAACCATTTCGCCAGGCTGTCGAAGATTCATTAGCAACCTGATCCAGCGTTTTCCCCGCCCTTCGTACCATTTCTGGGTCGATCCATGGTTGGAAGTCTAGGGGAGCCAGGTCAGGGAAATGCAGCAGGAGATTGGTCAGGTCGCCTTTCGGATCGATGATGAGCGCCGGGATACCTTGCAATGCAGCTTCTTCTAACATCCCAATACACAGCCCAGTTTTACCAGAGCCAGTCATGCCAGTCACGACGGCATGTGTGGTCAGGTCTCCCGGGTCATAAGTAAATCTCTTATCCGTTACATTTTTACTAGCGGGATCATAATGGCGGCCAAGATACATTTCGTTTTCAGTCATCCGGAAACTCCTACATGCATTAGAACGAACGTGCTAGAGTATTAATTTACACCAAATTGTTCAAAATGACAACATTCAATATTAGCCATGTATTTAGCCTAACAAAATTGGTTACGGTTGTGCCTGATGGTAAACTCGCTGGAACTCCTGCATGAAGAAATCAGCAATCTTTTCGTTATGAAAAACAATCACGTTTTCGTCGTTGCGAATTTCAGCGCTGCGCGAAAAATTATAGGATCCAGTAATCACAATTTGTTCGTCCACGATCATCATCTTATGATGCATTTGACCTTCATTGCCATCAACGAATACATCCAGTCCAGCTTGCTTGAAAAAATCATACTCCGTACCAATATTTGATTTGATCTGTTGTTCTTCCATCACACCAGCCACGTACAGACCGTTTTCTGCCTGCTCGCGAATAGCTTCTCCAAACTCATCTGTTGTGAAAGAAAACGCCATGAAGTGAATACTCTCTTTGGCATCATTCAAAATCTCAAGGATACGTTCCGCCACTCCATCATCGGGTGAGAAATAGATCTCTACATCAATGCCATCTATATTTAGTTCTGGTCTAGGAGTTTCAGCAATTATATCTGGGCCAAATTTGTCATCTATGTACATTTCTTCAAATTCTTTGGTGTAATTCTCTGCCATCTTGACTGAACGGATATGAATGAGTTGATTGTTATCTTCATACACCCCGGAGTATGTAAAATTCATCGAGCCTAACCAAACTTCGGATCGGTCGATTACCACAAATTTATCGTGCATCAAACCTTCGCGGCGATCTCCCAAAATGGGTATGCCTGCTTCGAGTAAAGCCTGTGGTGCGGAGCGATCAAGGTTGTCGCTTTCCATCACCATGCGTACCTGCACTCCGCGATCTTGCGCACGGATAAGTGCGTCCCGTACACTGCGTAATCTCAAGCTATAAATTGCCACATCAACTGTCAGGCGGGCAGCATCAATCGATTCGACCAACGGACCATCAAGGCCGCCAGTCTCTTGTGAAGCCAGAGGGTTTTCTGGATCAGTGAAAAAGATTTCAATCCAGGCGGCTTGCGCACCATAACCTGTAGGAAGTAGATATTTTTTTAGTTCAAACTCTGGCGTCTCGGATGCCTCAGCAGGTACGGGCTCTGTTTGAGGCGATATGGTCCCGGTCGGCAAATCCGGTGAATCCCCCAAGTCAATTTCACAACCAAGAGTAGATAATAAAAAAGTAATTGCAACAATTCCAAATGAAATGTATCGTCTCATAAGCTTCTCCAGGTGCCGCCTCCTCTTGAAATTGTATGGCCAAGTAGATTTTATCCCTTTTCTAAAAGGGAATTTCCTTGAATTCCTTAGATCGTAGCAGTACTGACGGGGTATTATACTGTCTACACGGTGATATAATCGCCCCGCTATGTCAGTTGCTGAATATATTTACACAGTATTACTCAAACCTAAACCGCTCAAGACGCTGGCGAACGCCATTCTTCTGCGCATCATCCCGGAAAAAATTCAAATTGGTCCGGCTACACTTTACCTGGATCCCAACGACCCGGTTGTTTCTGGCGCGTTGACGCTGCGTGTTTACGAACCTAGCGAACAGGCCCTATTCGCAAAATATTTACACGGTGATATGACACTGGTCGATATTGGTGCTAATCTGGGACTTTATACCGCAGTGTCCATGCACCATTTGGATGCGAATGGTCATATCGTAGCCTTTGAGCCATACTCAATTACATACGAAATTTTGAAAAAGACCGTTGCCGCGAATCAAAACGGACCCTCAGCCTACCCCCACGTAAATATATTTAACTTGGCGGCTACTCCTGAGCCCTGCAATCAAGATTTGCGTCTAAACCCGGAAAACCGCGGTGACAATCGTCTATATCAAGGTACGTATCAAGGGAAACCGGAAGAGTGGGAGACATTATCCGTGGAAGGCCGACCAGTGGACGATGTGTTAGCTGAATTGAAAATTGAAGAAGTCAACTTCGTCAAAATCGACATTCAGGGTTATGAACAAAAAGCAATTTCTGGATTCCAGAAAACGCTTGCGCGCTCACAAAATGTAATTTTATTAAGTGAATTCTGGCCTAAGGGTTTAAGAGAAGCAGGTGGTAGCGCACGCGAATATCTTCAGCTGCTAATCGATCTGGGTTTCTCACTATACACGCTCAACGCAAAACCATACGGATCAGTCACTCCACTCGAAGACTGGGACGCGCTGATTGCTAGTCTACCGGAACGCAAGTATACAGATATTGTCGGGGTCAAAGGGTACGAAATTATCTAAACACAAATGAGCGAGGCAATTCCTTCCGCCAATCGACAGATCGCCCGCGCAGCCGGTACGGTTATGTTTGCAATTATGCTAGGACAAATCACCGGACTGGTACGTGGTATCCTTGTCGCACAAGCCTTCCCGGATACCGAACTAGATGCCTTCTTTGCCGCTAATCGCGTTTCCGAAACTCTGTTCATGCTGCTGGCAGCTGGCGCGTTAGGATCAGCTTTCATTCCCACCTTTACGGGATTCCTCGCCAAAGACAAAAAATCATCTGCCTGGAAACTGGCCTCCTCCATCGCAAATCTGCTAACCTTAACACTCAGCCTAATCGCTGCATTGGCAGCTATTTTTGCTCCGCAAATCGTGCGATATGCGTTAGCTCCCGGATTTGCCACAAATCCAGCACTGTTCTCTCTAACAGTAAACCTATTACGCATCCAATTGGTTTCGGCTGTGCTGTTTGGATTAGGTGGTTTGATAGTGGGAATTCTAAATGCCCACCAAGTTTTCCTCGTACCTGCGCTAACACCATCCTTGTATCAGCTTGGCATGATTTTTGGCGTATTAGTTCTAGCTCCGAGGATGGGCATTTATGGCCTTGCCTGGGGTGTAGTCATTGGTGCTTCTTTATATCTCTTCTTACAAATCCCCAGCTTGGTAAAACTTAAAGGAAGCTACACCATAACATTTGGACTCGAAAACTCTGCTGTCCGTGAAGTATTCCGTTTGATGGGGCCGCGCGTATTGGGTGTAGCCGTAGTTCAGCTAAACTTCTGGGTCAACACCTGGTTGGCTTCGCAAATGGTTTCAGGTAGCGTTGCGGGTCTGCAATACGGCTTCTCACTGATGTTGATGGCGCAGGCTGTCATTGCTCAATCAGTAGCCATCGCTGCTATGCCAACATTCTCAGCCCAGTTCGCACTCGGTAAGTTGGACGAGATGCGCGCATCGCTGGCATCCAGCATTCGCGGTGTGATATTCCTGGCATTGCCTGCCAGCATCGGGCTGATCCTCCTGCGGGAACCAATCGTCGCAATGCTCTTTCAGCGTGGACAGTTCGACGCACGCATGACGAGCCTGGTAACCTGGGCGCTGCTCTGGTATGCGGCCGGCATGATTGGGCATTCGATTATGGAGGTACTAACCCGCGCTTTCTACGCCCAACATGACACCAAGACTCCGGTCATCGTTGGCGCGAGTGCTATGGGACTAAACGTAATTTTCAGCTTTACATTTGCTAGTCTTTTTATGAAAATTGGCTGGATGCCGCATGGCGGCCTTGCGTTAGCAAATTCACTTGCTACAGCTCTCGAAGTGACCGCTTTATTAATTATCATGCGCAAACGCTTAGATGGAATCAACGAAATGCAACTGCTTCGTGGTGGGTTGCTAGCAACCGGTGGAACATTAGTAATGTCCACCGCAGTCATCTTTTGCCTGCGCTCCTTAAGTGGGCAACCCACCTGGGTGCTGACAATTAGCGGAATCGTGGGTGGAGGCCTGGCCTACGCAATGACAATGGCCGCACTGAGAGTCCCAGAGTTGAATGCATTAATTGGTGCAATCCGCCGCCGAATAAAATAACTGCCAGGTTAACCACCTGTCAGTTATAGTAGAAATTGATTATCTTACAACGGCCAAATCAACCACATTACAGTAGCCACGAGGATTCCAAACAAAATGCCCCCTGTCACCTCTAAGGGTGTGTGACCGAGTACTTCCCGTAATGCCTTTTGGTCAACCATATGACCACGTAACAATTCTTGAAATACCATATTGATGCGCTGTGCGTGAATACCCGCCTGGCGTCGTACTCCTGCTGCATCATAAGTCACAACCATTGTGATCGCTACACCAAGTGCAAACAACGGATTGTCAAAACCATAATATAAACCTATTGTCACAGTGGCAGAAGCCAATAATGATGTATGCGAGCTGGGCATGCCACCCACGCTCAATAGCAACGCCCAATTCCAACGACGTGTGTATAAATAATCCAATGGGATTTTGATCACTTGTGCCAGCAGCCAGGCCGACAACATGGTAATTAAAACACGGTTCTGAAAGAGGGCATCCAGGTTCATGGACTATTCTCCCGATTCAAAATCGGTTAAATCATCGCCGGATAATTCACGCACCTTGATTTCAGCCCCATCCAGCAACTCGCTACAACGCTGGGCCAGCGCCTGCCCTCGTTCAAATAGCGACATAGCCTGCTCCAATGGATTTTGCGAAGCGTTCCCTTCTAATGCGTTGACAATGGTTTCCAACTCAGTGAATGCTTGCTCATAAGTTAATTTTTCAACAGGTTTCGGAGATGTTGACTTGGCCATTAAGACTCCTTCTTTTTCGAAACAACTGCATCAAACGTACCATCGCTGACACGAACTTGTATTCCATCTTCGTGCTTTGCCTGCTTCACTTTACTGATAAGCTTGTCATTTTCCTGATGCGTGACCACAGCATAGCCCCGCGCCAGCACGCCCAATGGATTGAGGGCCGCTAAACGGCGATCAAAGCCTCGCAAGCGGGTACCATCCAACACTACGCGGTGTTTCAAGGCGGACAAGCTTCTTTGAGCGTAATTATCCAGGCGTTGACGATCTGTTTGGATGCGACGCAAGGGCGATGAATATCGTAAGTTTGTGATTGATGAATCGAGCCCGGTATGATGCGCGGCCAGCAGGTTGAGAGTCGAGGTGGCGAGGCGGGATTTCATCCCTTGCAAATAAGCTGATAGATCCGATATTGTGATGGGTGTTGCTAACTCCGCAGCAGCAGTTGGTGTAGGGGCGCGTAAGTCAGCAACGAAGTCACACAGGGTAAAGTCAGTTTCATGGCCCACCCCGCTAATCACCGGGATTTCAAGGGTTGCCACCGCACGGATAACGCGCTCGTCGTTGAAGGACCACAAATCTTCTATGGATCCGCCGCCACGCGCCAGGAGAATGACATCCGGCTGTTGCTTGCTCAATGCTTCAAGAGCTTCAACAAGGTTGGGAGGGGCTTCATCACCTTGCACTGGCGAGGGTGCTAGAATAACTTCAACCAGTGGCAGACGCCGGCGTAGGGTATTGAGAATATCGTGTAGGGCAGCTCCAGTCGCAGAAGTAACGATACCAATCGTGTGTGGAAATTCAGGGATTGGAAGTTTACGTTCAGCCTGGAATAGTCCCTCGTTTTCAAGCATTTCTTTCAAACGCAAGAATTCTTGATAGAGCGCTCCCTCCCCCACTGGGCGGATGATATCTGCATAGAATTGATACTGTCCCTGTGGCTCGTAGACTCCGATGCGACCGTGAGCTTCAATCTCCATTCCTTCCTGCAATGGTAGGGATAAACGACGAGCATCACCCTTCCACATGACACTCCGTAATGATGCATTGGCATCTTTAAGAGTGAAGTAGATATGCCCGGAGGCTGGGCGTCCCAGGTTGGATATTTCACCCTGCACCCAAACATCCTGCAAAGTCACATCTGACTCCAGTAAGGTGCGGATGTGCTGTGTCAGGCGAGAAACTGTCCAGGTGACGGAATTGAAAAGCGAGGGTTGGGACATCGTCGAAAGGATACTCCATTCTTAGAAGTCTTACAAGACTGGGTGGCTGAGTTTGACCATTTTGACTGTATTATCATTAGACTATCTCATATATCTCTGCTAAAATCCTGTAGTTATGAAGCGATTATGGTCACCCTGGCGGATGAAGTACGTTGAAAACTATGATAAAGGTGAAGGCTGCATTTTCTGCAATGCCCTGGCACGCCCTGACGACGAAGAGAACCTGATCATCAAACGTGGCGAAAATGCCTTTGTTATCCTAAATTTGTATCCTTACACTAGCGGGCACATCATGGTAGCCCCGATGGCGCACCAACCATCCCTGGAACTCCTTGATCCCGATTCCCGTGGAGAGATGATGGAGTTGGTCTCACAGTCCATGGTCGTGTTGAAAGGCATTTACAAGCCGCATGCCTTTAATGTAGGTGCGAATATCGGGAAGGCAGCTGGAGCCGGCGAACCCGGGCACGTACACATGCACATTGTTCCGCGCTGGACCGGGGATACAAATTTCATGGCCACTCTGGCAGAAACACGCGTGCTGCCAGAAGCACTGCAAGACACGTACAAAAGGATTAGGAAATCCTTTCAAAAATAATAGGTCATCCTGCCAAAAACGGGGGTATGCTAAAGAAAACAAGGATCTCACATGCAGAATAAAACAATCTACTCCTCTATTTTCATCATTATCCTTCTGTTAGGCACAGCTTGTGGCCCAACGTCATCGGCAGGTAAGCTAAGTGGTGCACCCACTACTCAGGAACCACCTAGTGAATCTGATTCAGCCCCGAAAGTCAATCCATCGGCAACTTTCACCCCTACGCCAAAACCACCCCAGGAAATCCCACCGCCAGTTTCGTACGGTCCAAACAAAGAGGATTTTCCAGCAGGAATTAACCCCCTCACAGGGCTACCTGTTGCCGATCCATCCCTACTTGACAAACCGGCGTTGCTGGTCTCAATCACACATTTTCCATCGGAAGTGCGTCCACAGGGAGGATTGTCGTTTGCACCCTGGGTATTTGAGTATCTCATCGCCATAGGTACCACACGCTTCGCAGCCATCTTCCATGGGCAGACACCCTATCCTGAAGCACCCATAATCGGCGATTGTGAGGTCCGCACAGAACCTTTCGAGCAAGATGGTATCCTGCTTGGAAACCGTGTCTGGCTGGATAAAAATGCCGATGGGATTCAATCTCCCGAGGAACCTGGAATCGGAGGTATCTGCATCAATCTGTATGATGAAGACGGGGAGCTAATCCAGAGTACAACCAGTGACACAAATGGTTTTTATGGATTCAATATGGAGGCAGGAACATATGTGATTGAATTTGTCAAACCGGATGATTTTAAATTCACGGAACCAAACGTCGGCTACGAAAACTCAGATAGTGACGCCGAGCATGAATCCGGCCAAACAGAAGCGTTTGAAGTAGACACGGACGTTCGTCACTGGGACGCAGGCCTAATCCCATCTACTGAACCTGATCCAGACGATATTCCCCCTGATGAAGTTGGCCCGGTGAGGTCAGCACGCATGATTCACATTCATATGCAGAACTTCCTGCAAGATAGCTGTTTGATCTATGCTGGAGCAACCAGGCAGATCAGGAAGCAAATTCCCGGCTGTGCAACCGTATTTAAGAAAGGCGATGGAGGGATGGGTTCCATGATAGGTATCTCCCGCCTGGTAGAGATTTCAGAAGAGAACGGCCGCACCCAGGGGAGTAAGTTCAATTACACCAACAACCTATTTTCTGAAGAGATTCCTGCGGGAGGCACCCCAGCTACCCAAGCGGATATGTTCTTTTCGATCCTCAACCAAAGCAAATGGAAATACGATCCTACCTACCAGGGTTGGCTGCGCTATGTTGATAACATCAGCGAACAAACCGAATTCCATGTGGATGTAGACCGCCTGACCGGACGTCAAATATTCTTCGAAAACCTGATCGTGTTATTCGTGGAGCACGAGGTGTTGGCTCCCCTGATCATTGATATGTATTTAATGCCGGGGCAAAAAGAAAAAGGGCTTGTACTCCGCGATGGACAGATGTACGAAATTAAATGGAGCACACGTGCAGGCGAATATGAGCAGGAGACCGGATTCCGGCGGCCAATTGCATTCCTGGATAAAGATGACAATCCCTACCCGCTACGACCAGGCCGCTCTTGGATCATAATTGCTACACCGTATTCCAAATACTCCGAGTACGAGGCGGGCAAGTGGAAATTCCGCATCTATGCTCCTCCAGATGCGGGCCTATACTAATCATAAGGAGGAATAATAGTCCGTAGCCGGGTAGGTTACGGACTATTTATTTAATCTGTAGATGTGACAACTGTCCCATAACTATTTGACTTGTGCCAGTGTACTTTTAGGGGTCAGAAACGCTATAATATCATTATCAGAAATGCCAATCGAATGAAATAGGAGACCATCTATGAGCAAAGAGAATGAAGCTGTCATCCTTTCAGCCGTACGTACACCGGTTGCAAGATTTCAGGGAGGTTTAGGCAGCGTACCAGCAACGAAACTGGGGGCAGTGGTAGTCAAAGAAGCTGTAGAAAGAGCAGGCATAAAGAAAAAAGAAGACATAGACGAAGTATTCATGGGGATGGTTGTTCCCGCCGGGCAAGGACAGGCGCCTGCACGTCAGGCAGCCATCTTTGCAGGGCTGCCGGCAAGTGTCAGTGCGACCGCTTTCAACAAGGTCTGCGGTTCGGGATTGAAAACCGCTATGTTATCTGCCCAAGCTATCAAAGCCGGGGATGGACAACTTTTCGTGGCTGGCGGCATGGAATCCATGACACGTGCACCCTACCTGGTTCCTGGCCGCACTGGTGAACTACGTTATGGTCATATCGACTTGAAAGATTCCCTGTTGCACGACGGCCTTTGGGATCCCTTCGAAGATTGGGCCATGGGCAATGCTGCCGACTTCATCGCCGAAGAATTCGAAGTCACACGCGAAGCAATGGATCGCTTTGCAGTAGAAAGCCACCAAAAAGCCGTTGCTGCCATTGAAGCTGGTAAATTCAAATCCGAGATCGTTCCGGTAGAAGTTCCTGGTCGCAAAGGCAAGGTAACCATATTTGATATGGACGAGGGTCCGCGAGGGGACGCATCCATAGAAGGGATGGCAAAACTCAGGCCGGTATTCAATAAGGAAGGCCGTGTCACCGCTGGTAACGCTTCTAGTTTGAACGATGGGGCTGCTGCAGTAGTCGTTGCCAGCCGTGCATATGCCGAAGCAAACAGGCTCAAACCACTTGCCCGCGTTGTAGCGTATGGCCAGACCGCTCTCGAACCAAAATATCTCTTCGCTGCGCCTGCCAAAGCTATGCCAAAAGTGCTTGAAAAAGCGGGCTGGACTTTTGCTGATGTGGATTTGATCGAACTCAACGAAGCCTTTGCTGCGCAGGTTCTGGCAAATGGTTACGAACTCGCCGACCAGGGCTGGGATTGGGACAAAGTCAACGTCAACGGCGGCGGGATCGCACTCGGGCATCCAATCGGCGCCAGTGGAGCACGCGTGCTGACCACACTCATCTATGCCTTGAGAGACCGCGGGCTGAAACAAGGCCTTGTAAGTTTATGTCTGGGCGGTGGAGAAGCCGTGGCGATGGTAATTGAGCTTGAATAAAATGAATAGAGCAGAGATCAACAAAAAAATTGAGGCGTATGGAGGCGGATTCGTTCAATTAACCGCTACACTGGCTGAAATACCGCGAGAGGCGCGGTCGTATCGCCCCGCACCGGACGAGTGGAGCGTTCAAGAAATCATCGTCCACATGGCAGACAGTGAATCAATGTCTGCCTTGCGGGCACGCAAATTGATCGTCGAGCCGGGCAGCATGCTGATGGCTTATCAAGAGACCATTTGGGCTGATGCGTTAAATTACAAGGAACAAAATGTTGATGATGCCCTACAGATCATAAAGCTTGCCCGCCAGACTACCTACGAACTGCTCAAACGTCAACCGGACGAGGTTTTCACGCATTCGGTCACCCACCCCGAATTTCCCGAAGACCCTTACACGTTTGAGCTGTGGTTGAACCTATACTCCCGGCACATCCCAGACCATATCAATCAAATAAATAAAACCTATCAGGCCTGGAAAGAATGCCAGAAATAAGGAACAATAATGACTATCAAAAATATTTTCATCGTTGGTGCAGGAACAATGGGCAATGGGATTGCCCAGGTTGGAGCAACATCCGGTTATCGCGTCACCTGCATGGACGTCATACCGGCCGCCCTGGAAAAAGCCCAAGCCGTCATAGCAAAATCTACCGCTAAACTGCTCGAAAAAGAGAAGATCAGCGCTGACCAAAAATCCAACGCAGACAAGATCAACTTCGTCTCAGATTTTTCCACCATCGGAGAAGCAGGTATCGTCATCGAAGCAGCCACCGAAAATCCCGAGCTAAAATTCAAGATCTTCAAAGAAATGGACGAGGGGGCGGGAAAAAATGCCATCCTGGCGACCAACACATCATCCATAAGCATCACAAAAATTGCAGCCGCCACCAATCGCCCGGATAAAGTCATTGGCATGCACTTCATGAATCCGGTTCCATTGATGAAATTGGTTGAAGTCATCCGCGGACTGGGCACATCAGATGAAACCACTCAGACCACGGTTGAGCTTTGCAAAGTAATGGGCAAGGAACCGATCGAAGTCAACGATTCGCCGGGCTTCATCTCCAACAGAATCCTGTGCCCGATGATCAATGAGGCCATCTTTACCCTGCAAGAGGACATCGGCACACCCGAAGCAATAGACCAGGTCATGAAGCTGGGTATGAATCATCCTATGGGACCGTTGGCGCTTTGTGATTTGATCGGGCTTGATGTTGTACTTTCCGTTATGGAAGTCCTGCAGCGCGATCTGGGTGATGACAAGTATCGCCCAGCCTACTTGCTACGCAAGATGGTAGATGCAGGTTATTTAGGGAGAAAATCGGGAAGAGGATTCTATAAGTATTAGCAATCAGCTATCAGTAGTCAGCTCATTTGGAGCGGCGAGGCAATGAAAGATTTTAGATCCCTTCAGGTTTGGGAGAAGGCTCATTCTCTTACCCTGAAAGTATATAATGTGACGGCTTCTTTCCCAAAAGAAGAACTTTATGGTCTAACAAGCCAAATCCGCCGCTCCAGTTCATCAATTCCTACAAATATTGCCGAAGGATGTGGAAGGTCTAGTGATGCTGAATTAGCTCGTTTTATGCAAATCAGTTTAGGCTCAGCAAGTGAGTTAGAATATCAACTACTTTTAGTTCATGATCTCAACTATCTGGATGATGAGATGCACACTGAACTCCATGAGAATGTAACTGAAGTAAAACGAATGTTAACCAGTTTCATTAAAAAGCTTAAGAAATGAGTAAACTACTGATAGCCGTACGCTGAGAGCTATTAGCTTCACGGGAGGGCACCATGAAAGTTGAACTGCGCGAAATGACCATGAACGATTACGATAAGGTCTACGCTTTATGGAAGGATAGCGAGGGGCTGAAACTGAACAGCGAGGATGACTCGCGTGAGAGCGTCAAGCACTTTCTAGAGCGCAATCCAGACTTGAGCTATGTGGCTATCGATCAGGGAGAGATCGTCGCTGCAGCGTTATGCGGCAGTGACGGACGTCATGGCTACATCCATAATCTGGCTGTACGCAAAAAACATCGCAGGCAAGGCATAGGCAAGTCTTTGGTAGGGCGTTGCATGTTCGCTCTAATGCGCATGGGAATTCACCGCTGTCACTTGTTTGTGCTAGGCGATAACCAGGCCGGGCTGGATTTCTGGAAGAGCCTGGGTTGGCAACAGCGGGTAGAGTTGATCACCATGTCGCAACCGTTAGATATTTAGCATTAATGTGCACTCTACCATCGCTGAAGGATTTCTATGACTGAACAAATTTATGATTACGTAATTATTGGAAGTGGTTTCGGTGGCTCTGTCTCCGCCATGCGATTGTCCGAAAAAGGTTATTCGGTGCTGGTGTTGGAACAGGGAAAGCGTTTCGAAGATGAAGACCATCCCAAAACGAATTGGAACATATGGAAATATTTATGGATGCCGGCTATCCGTGCTTTTGGAATCTTGCAACTGAGATTCTTCAAAAGGCTATTCGTTTTTAATTCGAGCGGTGTCGGGGGCGGCAGCTTAGTATATGCTGGTGTCTTGATGGAGCCGGATGACACTTTTTTTAATGCAAGCACTTGGCCTATTAAAGATGACTGGAAAGGGATCCTCCAGCCGCACTATGAGACAGCTCGGCGGATGTTGGGCGTTACTCGCAATCCACAACTGACCCCCGCTGATCATGCCCTGAAAAACGTCGCTGAAGAGCTTGGATTCGGGGAAACTTTCCGTCCAACCGATGTAGGCTTCTTTTTTGGTCCGGAAGGAGAAGAAGTTCCAGATCCTTACTTTGAGGGTACCGGTCCCCCACGTGCAGGCTGTATTCATTGTGGCGGTTGTATGGTCGGCTGCCGTTACAACGCCAAGAACACGCTACCCAAAAATTATCTATATTTTGCCGAGAAAAGTGGGGCTGAAATCTGGCCTGAAGTAATGGTTAGCGATGTGCGACCGATTTCAATAAAACAACGTGACGAAGCACGATATGAAGTGATCTATCACAGCTCGACTTCATTGTTAAAATTCAAGAAAAATGTACGAGCTCGGAATGTCATTTTTTCCGCGGGCACGTTAGGGACAAATCATTTGCTCCTGCATTGCCGTGACGTGACAGGCTCTTTGCAGAAACTATCACCAAGGCTAGGTCACACTGTTCGAAGTAACAGTGAAGCATTTTTAGGGGCCTTCGTTCGCAACGGGCAGGAAGACCACTCACAAGGACTGGCAATTTCCTCTATCTTCCACGCGGACGATGTGACGCAAATCGAACCCGTGCGTTTTTCGGATGGATCGTCGCTAATTTATTGGTTAATTAGCTTACCAATTATTAAAGGTGGTGGAAATATTCTTAATCGATTAGGGCAAATGATCCTGGCTATTTTGAAACGGCCACTCGAATTTATTGATCTGAAACTCGGATTCAATTGGGCCAAACGTGGAACGGCCATCATGGTCATGCAAGCTGAGGATAATCTTATGCGCTTCAAGTTGGGACGGAACCTGTTTACCCTTTTCAAGCGCGGATTAGTTCCCGAACACGATCAGGAGCATACCATTCCGATTGATATTGAGTTAGGGCATAAGGTAATCCGATCATATGCTAACCAAATCGGCGGCTACCCTGTTGGGACTTTGCCCGAGGGATTGCTTTCAATGCCAATGACAGCGCACATGTTGGGAGGGTGCCTGATGGGAGATTCACCCGAAAGTGGGGTAGTGAACCAGGATTTCCAAGTTCATAACTATCCTGGTCTTTATGTTGTAGATGGATCGACTGTTCCGGCCAACCCAGGCGTTAACCCATCCTTGACGATTACAGCTTTGGCGGAATATGCAATGTCGCAAGTGAAGGATAAGAAGTAACCGTAGAATATTATTCAGAAAACAACTATGAAGAAATGGCCGTATTCGATTATTGTAACAATTCTTCTAGTAGCTTAGCAAACATCAATTGTTGGATAGAGGCTATGCAATTTAATGCG
>CAZCPP010000056.1:0-16578 GCA_964500655.1 uncultured Anaerolineaceae bacterium
CTAAAGTGGACGACATAAACCGGAATCAGTGGATGATTTCACCGGAATCCGCAACAGGTATTAGCGGAATATGTTTTGTATGTAAAATGAATGTTATCCAGTTACTATTCTGGGGGACTATTTTGTTTTTGGTGATTAAACCCTATAATGAAGTTGTAGAGAAAGGATTTGCATGTCCTGGCAAAATCAATTAAAT
This sequence comes from uncultured Anaerolineaceae bacterium, assembly GCA_964500655.1. Taxonomy (GTDB): domain Bacteria; phylum Chloroflexota; class Anaerolineae; order Anaerolineales; family Villigracilaceae; genus JAABUE01. The sequence goes on from CAZCPP010000056.1 coordinate 197, forward strand.
GGCGATTCTGTATCCTGGCTTTTGGAAACCGATTTTCCAGGAGTGCGTTACCTGGCATTGCGCGATTTGGTAGAAGATGCCGAGGAATCAGAAATCTCTAACGCGCGCGAAGCAGCCCACGAGGGTGATCCGATCGGGACCATCTTGGAGGAGATGAACGCAGAAGGTTACTGGGCAGAGCCGGGACCGGGGTATCGTCCCAAGTATCGCTCCACCGTCTGGTCGCTGATCATGCTGGCGCAACTGGGTGCCTCAGCCAAACAGGATGAACACATTGCGTTGGCCTGCTCTTATTTCTTGGCTCATGCACTCGCAGATGGCGGACAGATATCCGCATCTGGAGCGCCATCTGGCACAGCAGATTGCTTGCAAGGCAATATATGCTGGGCGCTGACCGCGCTCGGTTACGAAGACCCGCGCCTGGACCTGGCTTACGAGTGGATGGCACGCACCGTGACCGGAGAGGGACTGGCTCCCAATACGGATCGAAATGCACCCTTGCGTTATTATGCCAGCCAATGCGGGCCGACTTTTGCTTGCGGATCAAACATCAAGTTACCCTGCGCATGGGGAGGAGCCAAGGTGATGTTGGCTTTTGGAGTATTGCCAAAAGAGCGCCGCACTCCCGTGATCAAGAATGCGATCCAGCATGGTGTGGACTTTCTCTTCAGCGTTGACCCGGCCGAGGCGACTTACCCCAGCGGTATGAGTGACAAACCCAGCGGTAATTGGTGGAAGTTTGGCTTCCCGATATTTTACGTCACAGACCTTTTACAGATCGTGGAAGCATTGGTGGGGCTGGGCTATGGTCAAGACTTGCGCCTGGCGAACGCGCTGAACCTGGTTCGCGAAAAACAGGATGAGAATGGGCGCTGGTCTTTGGAATACAGCTATACCGGCAAAACCTGGATTGACTTTGGCCCCAAGAAAGCAGCCAATAAGTGGGTCACGCTGCGGGCACTACGAGTGTTGAAGGAGGTTGGTTAAGCAATATCATCCTTTCCAAAAATGATACTGTGCCCTGCCAGCCAAATCATGGAAGTGAAGAAACACATCCATTCCCAGAATATGGGTGTGGAGCGCCCCACAACACTTGTTTCGTACAGAATAAACAGAACAAAGAACCAGAGATAGCTTGCTACGATGGAGAAGCATAACGTTGGCAGGATTCGGGGCAGGTTCTTGATGGAAAGTTGCTTTACTCCCAATAGTGATTGCAGGAAAACGACACCCAGGAAATAGAGCCCAATACCACTCTTGTGAACGGCCGGTGCAACACTAAAAGGAACTGCGGTCATGAAAACTGTGCCCAGCGTGGAAAAAGCACCAATCGTTAGAAATACAATTTCAAAGACTCCTCGCTTATCACTAAAATTTCGCAGCCGGAGTACGAGCAAAAGCAAGACAGCGTAGCGCAGCGGGGCAGCCAGCAGCGTACCAGAATTGAAAAGTATCTGTGGCCATCCGGGGGTATCCCCGATGTCACTCAAGTATGTGTTAAAGATGGAAAAATCCGGGTGGGCGGGCGCATAAGCCAGGGATGAGGTTAGAACTGTCAGGATGCCCAGAAGCAGGCTTGCGGTCCCTGCGAAGCGGAAGGCTTTCGCTGTTGATATGGAATTTGTGGTCATTTAAATCTCCTTTTGTTTACTGAACGTTTAGTAAATAAGATCGGTAAAAAAATTACTTGAGCATAAGTCTAACCAACGCGTCAACTAACTCTTCGTCCGTTACCCCATTCGTGTTTTTTGTCTCTGTAGACATGACTTCTCGTAGTGCCTCCTTGCGTATCCAGTAATCGATCGTGCCCCTGATGATAAACGGCATCAGAAAGGCGTCGACATCATCGCGGACCAGGCCGGATTCTTGCCCTGTGCGCATACCGTCAATCAGGTTGGTGGTAAAACGTTTCTCAAGTTCGGTGGTTCGTTCCAGTCCTTCCAGATAAGACCACAAAGCGATACGTCGAAATTCGGTGTTGCTCTTGTTGTACGATAGCGACTCTCTAATCGCGCTTGTGATAATTTCCAACAGGTCTTTGCTAACTTCGCGCCGGGCAGCCATCCGCGTAGTGTATTCCTGGATCAAGAGCTCCTGCACTGCGGCGTAAAGGTTCTCTTTAGTTTCGAAGTGATGCAAGATCAATCCTTTCGATACGCCAGAAGCTTTTTCAATATTCCGCAGGGAGGTACCATGCAGCCCTTTTTCGCTGAACAGGGCTCTAGCTGCGACTAGAATATCCTTGATGGTCTGGTCTTTATCTCTTTGTCTTCGGTCTGCCATAGGGAACCATTTTCCAACTTGTATTTACCGAACGTTCAATAATTATAATTACAAATTTTCTTTTGTCAAGGGGATCATTGCGCGTCCTGTAATCTTATCGTATCAAGAATTTTAGTTCAGGGATTTTTAATCTATAATAGAGTCCACAATATCCAACCCTCAGGAGAACAGCATGCAAGTCGAAAAACTTTCCGAAACACTTTACAAATTCACGCTATCTCAAAATGAGTTCAGTGTAAACCTGATAGTTAGCTTAGGCCCAGATGGCATCCTGCTGGTTGATACGGGATGGACTGTAACTGCTGAAGAATTGAAAGAAAAAATTAGGGAGTTGAGTGACGGCCTCATCAGATTGATCATCTTCACACATCAGCATGGTGATCACATTGGCGGAAGGAATCTCCTTGGAGAAAATGCCACACTGATTTCCCATAAGAACACAAGGGATGAACTGGCCGGGAAATATTATGGGCTGGACCCTCTCCCCGGGCAAGAACTGCCCCTCATTGCTTTGGATGATGAGCTATCTTTGCGCTTCAACGAAGAAGACATCCGGATCATTCCCGCGCCCGGGCACACCCACAGCGATATGGTCGTCCATTTTATCGATTCGGGAGTCCTTTGTATGGGAGACCTGCTTTTCTCAGACAACTATCCTGGCCTGTTCCCAGGATGGGGAGGAACTGTCGAAGGATATCTTGAAACCATTGGGAAGCTGATCGAGCGGTTCCCGGCTGATGTAAAACTTATCGCGGGGCACGGACGCGATTACAGCCTGGACGATCTCAAAGAGCACTACTGCATGGCTGTGGGAACATCAGATTTGATCAAACAGGGCATGGCAGACGGAAAGAGCCCACAGGATATGGTGGAAGAAGAACTATTGAAGGATTGGGAGAACTGGAGCAGCCCTCAACTGACAACCGAAACCTGGATCACCCAGGCCTATGAGAGCTTATCGGGCCAACCGAGAAAAACAATTTCAGAACCGCTGACCCACACAATCATGGAAAAAGGGATAGGGGCCGCCATTGAGCAATACCAAAAATTGAAAAAGGACCAGCCAGATTCCTACGATTTCGGCGAGAACCAGTTGAACATGCTTGGCTACCAACTTCTCTGGCGAGAGATGACCGAGGCGGCCATAGAAGTACACAAACTGAATATTCAAGCTTACCCAGATTCCGCCAACCCTTATGACAGTCTGGGGGAAACGTACGAAGCCAGCGGGGAAGTATGGCTTGCTATCGAAAGCTATGAGAAGGCGCTGGAATTTAATCCTGAAATGGCTTCTGCTAAAGTGGCGCTAAAGAGGTTGAGGTCCGCAGGCGAGGGGTGATCAGTTTCAATTTTGGATGTGAGACCGGGGTGTATGCCTTGGTCTTTTTTTTATTGGAATTGCTGTAGGGGCGAAGCATGCTTCGCCCCTACAGCAGATATAATCACCCCATGAAATCCTGGAAAACCAAAGCCCGTGAAACTGTGCTGGATAACCAACCCTGGCTGACCATAGAACACCACAGTGTAGAACTTCCAGACGGACGCCTCATCCCTGACTGGCCGTGGATCATCACGCCCGATTACGTCAACATCGTGGCTATGACTGAAGATGAGCGCTTTCTGTGCTTCCGGCAGGTCAAATATGGGATCGAGGGACTGACCCTCAGCATCGTGGGCGGCTATATCAACGAGGGCGAAGAACCGTTAGCGGCTGCCAAGCGTGAACTGCTGGAAGAGACCGGCTATCAATCTGAAAATTGGCGCTCGTTGGGAAGTTTTCTGGTTGACCCCAACCGTGGCATCGCCACTGGGCACCTGTACCTGGCACGCGGTGCGCGCTATATGGCCCCCAGAAACGCGGATGATCTTGAAGAACAGGAATTGCTACTGCTCTCTCGCGAAAAACTCGAAACCGCACTGGAGCGCGGAGATTTCAAAGTGCTGGCCTGGGCCGCGACGATTGGGTTTGCATTGAGATATATTAGCGAGTGACGTTTATACACAAGAATGTAATTTTCTTTATAATAAGAGCAGCGCCCTATCAGATATAAGGTGGTCCTATGTCCTTCTCCCTAATAAACTACTCCCAGCAAGACCCGGCCTGGAAAGCGATCAAGCTCGGCAAAAGTTCCGAGACCATCGGCCACGTCGGTTGTGCGCTCACTGGTGTTGCCATGCTTGCCAGCGGACACGGCTACCCCGAAACGCCTAAAACGCTCAACACCAAGCTCAAGTCGCGCGGAGGTTATGTGGATGCGGCCATCATCTGGGGCGCGGTGACGGGAATTTATCCACAGGTCGTTTTCCGCAGCCTGGTATTGTGTCGTGATACCGCCGCACCGCTTACCAAGATCAACGCTTCCCTCTCCGCCGGTCAACCGGTGCTTGTAGAGGTCGATAGCTCGCCCAATCCCGGTTTGCAAAGCCACTGGGTGCTGCTGTACGCTAAAAAGGGAGCGGACTACCTGTTGCTCGATCCCTGGCCCCACCCGACTGAGAGCGGCCAGGAAGTAAAGCTCATGTCCAGGTACAGTCACGGCAAGACGCTCAAGCAAGCCATCACCGCGGTGGTCTTCTACGAATGCGCACAGAGCGGTACCGGCGACTCCAGCGAGACAGCCAGCACCAAGCCGGCCTCGCCGACTGAAGCAGGGACATACGTCACAATACCTGTCACTGTGGAAGCGGGTTTACGCCTCCGTTCGGGGCCCACAACTGCTTCTACAACTGTAGCGATCGAACCGCCCGGGGCCAATCTGCGTGTGATCGAACCGGTTGAGGTAGCCACCCCCAAGATCGGCGTGTATAACCAGTGGATTCATGTACAGGATCAAAATGCACGCCAGGGCTACGTGGCGGCTTGGTACGTGGAAGCTGGGCCAAAAGTCAAAGCCACGGCTAAACCAAAGAAAGCCAAATCAACCAAGCAGGCCCCTACTAAACCTAAACCCGGAGCGTTGACTGTTTACGTCTCGGGATCTGTAGGCACAGCCGGGTTACGTCTGCGTAAAGCTCCCAGCCTGGGCGGCGAACTGGTGGCGATCGAAAAAGACGGCACAGCACTGACGGTGCTCGAGCCAATCAAGAAAGCCAAATCCAAAATAGGCAAAAAGGGGAAATGGATCCACGTTTCAGACCCAAAACAACTGCAAGGCTACGTGGCCGCAGATTATGTAGTCTTGGGTGCGGAACCAACCGATGAATCCGCATCCAAGGCACTGACCGTTTACGTCGACGATGCGGCAGTAGCCGGCTTGCGACTGCGGAGCAAGCCAAATACAAACTCGGCCACGTTAAAAATATTGGATTCCGGGACTGAACTGACGGTTTTGGAAGGTACAGCCGATATGATTGGGATGGATGGGAAATGGCTCAAAGTGCGCGAACCTGCTGGGAAAGAAGGCCACGTCGCGGCCTGGTACGTTCGTAAGTAAATGACATCCAAACGAGCACTGCTCGCCTGGGGTATTGCAACGATTCTGGTGCTGTTCAGCATTCTAGGGATTTGGTTGTGGCGCGGCGCAGAGGGTTTCGAAACCGCCATCCAGCACGGTCCATACACAAACCTGCCTGTCACGCTGGCCTCGGTTGCAATCACCTGGTTATTGGGTGGGCTTTTCTTGTATCTACTTTCAACCAAACGACTTGATACCAAAAACACGCTGACCTGGGCGGGCTTCTTCCTGATTGCGCTAGTCTATCTTAACCTGCTGCGCGAACGCCCCGAATATGGCGATGTAGAATTCTATATAGATGCCGCCTTCAAGCTGTCTGCGGGGGAGGCACTACCAAATGAATACTTTTACCCACCGTTGTGGGCCACGCTGCTGGCCTGGCTGGCTCCATTGGGTGTAGACGGCATTTTCGTCGTTGTCTGGTTGCTCAATCTGCTTTCGCTTTTTGCCTTCTATTTTCTACTTTCCAAAACACTCCAACTTTACGACTTTTCATCCCGCCTGGCAACGCTGGTCACAATCGGATTCATGCTTGCCAACGCTCCTATCCTACGTACGATGGTCTACATGCAGGTCAACCTACACGTACTGAACGCGGTCTTCTTGGGCTTGTTGCTTTATCGTCGTTACCCGGCTCTATCCGCACTGATGATGGCAATCGCCGTGCATTTAAAGGTCTCGCCAGCTGTATTGGTATTGGCTTTTTTACTGGAGTGGAACTGGCGTTGGCTGGCCTGGGCAGCGTTGTCCTTTATACTTGTGGGTGCTATCCCGGTCGTAGCCTATGGGACAGCCCCATATCTCGACTTCTTCCAGAACACGCTTGGCTTAGCTTCCGGACACGCACTCAGTTTCCGTGAGAATTCTTTTGAAGGCTTGCTGATGGCGCTGTCTGCGGTAATGAACTTTCCAACTACTTATGTCAGAATAGGGACGAATATCGCCAGAGCCCTCTTGTTCGTGGCAACCATAATGGTCATGCGCATGAATGTCCAGCAGGAGACTTTTGCTTCTGGCGTAGGGACGCGTCTCTATAACGCCATCCCTGCCCTGCTTATCCTGATGACGCTAGGCTCGCCTATCGTGTGGGTGCATCACGGTGTTTTTGTAGGGTTGTCAATTTTGGTGCTGCTCAAAAAAATAGACTCCCCCACCCAGTGGGCTTTCTTTGGACTTGCCTACTTCTTCGAGTTTTTGTTGCCCACGTTCGATTTTTTCCCCTGGTCATACGGGCGGCTGATCGCACCCTTGATCTGTCTGTGGTTGCTGTGGCAGGTTTCAACAAACTCCGTTCACACGGGGGGAGCAAACTCAACATCGCTCTTTGATCACCTCGATCGTTGGCTGAAATCATTCCCGGAGTCCCCAAATGCGCTTCCTTGATAGTTTCATTCTCAACATCCCCTATCAGTTTCTCAAACGAGTGCCTTACTTATGGCCGGTCGTGATCGCTTTTTGGGTATGGCCACCAGTCCTTTTTTTATGGATATTGATTGCTATTGTGCTTGTTAGCTTGTTGTTGGTCGTCTGGCAACGGCAGGCCTGGGAAGCCAAACTCATCCGTGACCGCCATCAAGGGGACGACCCAGTCTACCTCGATCGCCCGAAAATGCCACTGAAAATCATACTTCGCAATCTGGTGCTGCTGGTGTTGGGAAGTACCTTGCTGGCCTGGCTGTTTCAAGGAAATTTGGATCTCAGCTTTTGGCAATGGTTTTTTCTGGCATTTGGCTTCACGCTGCTCTACATGGATCATCGCCTGTTAGGTGCGACCACCGTTTACATCCTAACGGGTCAGGGTCTTGGGTTGCGCAACGCTCCTGGGCATGTTGACTATCGCTTGTTCTTTTCTTACGATGAAATCAGATATGTGCAACGTATTCAAGTACCGAAACCAATGCCCATTCGCTGGAGTTTGATCGCGCCAATGCGAAATCCGGATGAAGGAATTCTTCTCACACCCAAGAACCCCTCTGGCTTTACCAGACTGATCGATGGGGAAGTCTTGCTCACACCTTCTGATATGGACGAATTCTTGCAACACACTCCAGGTAAACTTATAAAACAGGGAGACTGAAAAGTGATCTTTAATCTTCGCAAACGCTTGTTGCAGGGAGAACTGGTGCTAGGCACCATTCTCAGCCTGAACTCACCCGATGTGGCTGAAATACTCTCACAAATCGGGTTCGATTGGTTGTTCATTGATGCTGAACACAGCACCCTCGACCCACATGATCTAAAGGCCCTGCTCCAGGCCATCGGCGATTCAACGCCCTGTGTTGTGCGCGTACCAGCCCTGGATGAGATCGCCGTCAAGAAAACGTTGGATGCGGGCGCAGCCGGGTTACTTGTCCCACAGGTGAACACAGCTGAGCAGGCTGAATGTCTCGTTAGGTGGGGACGATACCATCCTGGAGGCTCACGCGGATTAGGGTTTGGACGCGCTCAGGGATACGGGCTCAGAGTGGGGGAGTATCTGGAAGTGGCCAATGACAACGTCCTACTCTCCATCCAGGCTGAGAGCGCGGAGGCAGTGAAAAATATCGAAGCCATCGTCCAGGTGGATGGTCTGGATGCGGTGCTGGTCGGCCCGTATGACCTGTCTGCAAGCATGGGCTTGCCAGGTCAGGTCGATCACCCAAACGTTCGGGATGCCATTCAACATGTAGCTGAGATCTGCAAGCAGGCCAAGATGCCGGTTGGTATTTTTGGCATGACGGCCAAAGCCGTAGAACCTTATATCAAGCAGGGCTTCAGATTTATCGTGTCTGGGGTAGATACGGTTATGCTTGGTGAGGCTGCGCGGCAATTGCTACAGCAATTAAAAGACTGAGTTCAAAGCCCCCACAAAAACCTCCACCATCTTTTCCAGGTTGATTTCCCGGGAGACGATTCTGTATGACTCGTCTCCCATTTTTCGTAAGCGATTAATATCGGATAGTGCCGCTCGCATGGTGGAGACCAGTGCGCTGAAATCCCCTGGCGGGATCTGCCAGCCATTTTCTGCTCTGACTAAATCATCTTGTGTGCCATCCCCTTTGGCTACGACGACTGGTAAGCCATAGCTCATAGCTTGCTGTACAGCCAACCCTCCGGTTCCAGGCAGGACGAACAAATCTGCTTCAACGAAATAGGGATTCAACTCGTCCCCATGCCTGGCTCCTACAAACTCTGCTGTCGGGAAAACCTGCTTTGCAAGCTTCTCCAAACCCTCTCGCTCTGGTCCATCCCCAACGATGACAAGCCGTGGTGGGACAGGCATCTGCGCACAGGCATGTAAGAGCGAGTCGACTCGTTTGCGGGCTTGCAGCCGACCAACGAATAGAATATTTGGGTGCCCTACTGTTTTTGGCTTACGCGGCTTTTCAGATGGCGCCGGAGATACCGCATTATGGGCCACAAAGATTTTGTTTTCTGGAAAACCAAGAGCAGCATACTCGTCCGCGCCACGCTGACTGTAGGCGATCAGGGTATCAAAGCGGCTGAGAAAACGTATCCATCCCTTTTGGCGGAGGCCAGCGATAGATCCAGAGAGTGATGGAGCGCCAAGCCCCCATCCGATGACCGGACGTTTGTTACTTCGCATCCATTTGATCGCCACAGGTGTTGATAGATAACGCGGATTGGCTTCCGCGATCAGGGCGTCGGGCTTCCAGCCTGAGAGCCAATCCGGCCAACCGCGTTGATAGCACAAATAGAACGGGCCGTTAAGTAAGTGTATATTTTGGGCCGGGGCATGATTTGCCACCTGTAATTCCCCGCTGGCGATACTTTCTTCTGCACGCGCCTGACCTGCAAACAGACTCATGCCGTCCTCGCAGACAGATGCCAGCAGATCGAAAAACGGCACCCGATAGGATGGCAACACGCGTTGTTGCAACCCTAAACGACCGGAAAACTTCACTACACGGCTCACTGGTTATCGATTATGAATCAGTCGGGCTGACGTGTGGTGCACCCCAGGCCGGCGACTTGTGACAATGTACGACCTTCCACTTGCCATCGATCTTGACAATCACTCGGCTTTCGTTATGTGAGGCCACTCTCACGCCTTCCGGTAACGCCGTGCTGACCAACATGGTATAGCTGGCGATGGCCGTATCTCCATAACGTTGGATGTGCAAATTAGCCAGGTCAAAGCGCGAGGTTGCACGCATGCCCTGATTTTCCGCGCCGAACACAGTACCCCGCTCGGCGTTGGCGTCCATCATGAATTTGTGGAAAGGCAAGCCATCTAATCGATGCGGGGTGACCCACCACTCGTAAAGCGTCAGGTCTTCGGCAGTGCTTTCGTAGTAGGCTTCCACATCGTTTTTTTGAATGGTACCCAAATGTTGTAATAAAAATGCCTTGATTTCTTCGTCCATTTAATCCTCCAACAAGACGTTCAAATATTCATCCACCATCTCGTCGACATTAAAAACCTTCTCAGCCCAATCACGGGCTGCAGAACGAAAACGCTGCTGGTCTACCAAAATTTCGGTAGCAACCTGCGCTAATGCAGGCACATCGGGCGGCTCCAACTTCCACGGGTCGCCACCATACGGGGCGACCAGCCCGGCACACTTTCCGAGCAGTTCGTGCAATGAACCGGTATCGAAACCGACCACCGGCAATCCACAGGCTAGTGCCTCAACGACAGAGTTTGGGCAAGGCGGGTTGATTTCTGCAGAGAAGAGCAGGTGCGAGGAGCGCATAAGCTCGGGAATTCCCTCGCGCGGGACTAGGCCCAGAAAATTAACAGATTTATTCCTCTTTTCCAAACGAGCCCTTGCTTTGGCATCCACTTTCCCAGCAATGTTGAGCTCTATGGTGAACTGCTTCGATAGGATTTCTGCTAAACGTACAGCAGCTTTGAGGCCGGTATCCAGCCCACCGGCTAAACTGCCTTCCACGACTAAAATTTTGTAAGGCGGGTAACGCGGAATGTCAAAGTGCCCCGAAGGGGTATCCTGCGTAACGGGCGCGTACTTTTCAAGATCCACACCATTCAAAATGACGTGCCCTGGAACGCGCGCTACGCCGTACCAATCCTCCCACCAGCCTCGGATGAACTCGCTCTGGTAGACCACCTGGTGGGCAACGCGGTCCCGGATGAAAGCTAACAGGATGTTGCCATACTCTGCGCGTAGGGTGTAGCGCAATCCGCTCCGGCGCACGCGCTGTACCCAGTTGATCCCGTCAAGACGCTGAACAATGCGTACCCTGCGTAGTTTTGCCCACCATAACGGGAGCAGGCGGCGGGTTCCGCCGATGACCAGGATCGCATCTGGTTTGTCATATGGGTTGTGAGTGAATTCGATCCCGCGAGCACGCAATCCGTCTTCAAATTTCAAACGGAAAGAGGCCATCCCGCCAGTGCTCACCCTGGGAACGATGCATATGCGAGGCATGCGGATGATTATACTCTCCTCAACCCGGCCCCCTCCCTCAGGGACGTGTGCTGGAAGGGTAGTGGGGCAATCTATGGTATCCTTAATTATCCTCGCCGACCGGAGCCTGTCTATGTACGTTGCCATCGAAGGGGTGATCGGTGTAGGCAAGACCACCCTGGCCCGCTTGTTGCAATCTCGTTTTGAAGCTGAACTGCTACTCGAAATTTTCGAGGAGAATCCGTTTCTCTCCGATTTTTACAGCGACCGCGCCCGGTATGCTTTCCAGACTCAGATTTTTTTCCTACTCAGCCGTTACCGCCAACAGCATAATATCGTTCCAGAAATTCTAGCCCGTGAAAAGAACTTGTTGGCAGATTACACATTTGCCAAAGATGCCCTGTTTGCAGGTATCAACCTGGAAGGCGATGAGCTGAAAATGTATCACAAGGTGCATGGAGCACTTGGAGAAAAAATTCCCAAGCCAGATCTGATCGTCTACCTGCAGGCCGACACTGAAGTGCTGATGCAGCGAATTACCTACCGGGATCGTTCCTACGAGCGCCAGATGGAACGTAGTTACATCGATGAGTTGAATAACGCCTATGAAGATTTCTTTGCCAAGCCGTATGACAATGTACCGGTATTGAAAATAGACACCAATACTTTGAACATCATCCAAACCCCGGAGCACCTGACCCTGGTAGAAAATCGCCTCAAACAAAGCCTGGGCCTGCCCCCGTATCAACCAGGGTTGCCCATGGCTAACGCCAACTAAGAGAGATACCAACCATGCGTGTCACACGCGAATCGCTTATCCGTATTGCCAAAGAGACGGTCCAGAAACTGACCTATAACGACAAGAGCATCATCGCTGCTTATCTGACGGGATCTTTGCTCACCGAGGAACCTCTGCTTGGCGGTGTGACGGATATAGATCTGGTGCTGGTGACTTCGATCCAACCTGCCAGGCGGCGCGAGATTGTCAAATTGACGTCCGATTTCCACCTGGATATTTCCTTCCGCGCCAAAGATGAGTACAAATCTCCACGTGAGTTGCGCGTCGATCCCTGGTTAGGGTATGAAGTCTACGATCCAATGTTGCTCTATGATAATGAGCATTTCTTCGAATTTATTCAGGCCTCTGTCCGTGCAGGCTTTGAGTTCCATGAAGCCTCTCTAGTGCTGCAACGCTGCCGCACGCTACTGGATCACGGCCGCAGGATCTGGCTCGATCTGACGGATATCGATGAGGAACCCCAACCGAAGCATATTGCTCATTATCTGAAGTCTTTGTACCATGCAGTCAATGTGATCGCCGAGCTGAGTGGACCCCCGCTGTCTGAGCGTCGCGTGCTGTTGCGATTCCCGTCGCTAGTGGAACAAATCGATCGTCCCGGTATGAATGTCGGCCTGTTGGGGTTGCTCGGAGGGGCAGAGATGGAAACATCCACCTTGAAAGCCTGGTTGCCAGATTGGGAGTTTATGTTCAAGAAGGCCGCCAGAATAGGCAACGCGGATGCGCGAATTCATATCGCCAGGTTGAACTATTACAAGAAATGCTTTGAGGCCATGTTAGGTGGTGATGACCCGGTCGTTATGCTTTGGCCACTCTTCAGCACCTGGACCCGGGCTGCCACTGCCCTTTCTGAAACAGAAATTAATTCCTGGAAAACAGCCAATTCTACATTGGGCTTTGCTGGAAAAGGTTTTTTTGAACGGGTTGAAGGACTTGACCATTTCCTGGACGATTTAGATGTGCTGTTAGATGAAATAGCGGCTGCCAACGGCTTGGAGACATCAACTCCCTTGTAATTGAATAGTACTTAAGTCCCAGATATGGGGGTCAGGCAGTAGCAGAATTGAGATGAGTCTGAAGCGAGACTGTGGATAAGTCTCGGAAAACTGTGGATAAGTCGCCTCTTTTGTGGAGAAAACGCTCACATGTTCGAGAATTAAAGGTAATGCGACCAATCGGTACCCCTATATATGGGTGTTGTCGCCAGGAAGTGCCTACATATAGAATGTGAGGGTTGTAATTTCTTTTAGTATGCTGAAAACCAGCCTTATCCACAGGTGGTGGGGAAAATTTATGTGTTAGAAATTGAAAGCGCAAGCAATTATTCAGGGTTGTTCCCCTTCCTTGCGAATAGATTATAATCTGTATATACAACAAGAAGTACTGCTTGAATCTAGGTTGTAAATCTTGTACAATTTTTATAGCAACACTGCGCCCCTTCTTTGAACCAAGCTGGGAGGCTTACAATGGACATGATCAAAGTTTCTGCCAACTCCCGTACATCGGCTGTTGCCGGGGCAATCGCGGGCGTCATCCGCGAGCACAAACACGCGGACGTACAAGCCATTGGCGCTGGCGCTGTCAACCAGGCCGTGAAGGCGCTCGTATTGGCTACTGGCTATCTCAAGAATGATGGCATTGATATCGCTTGTGTGCCTGAGTTCGTTGACGTAGAGATCGGCGACAAGGTGCGCACAGCCATCAGGCTGGTGGTTGATCCACTTGAGAAAGTAAGCGCTGATAATATAGACTAGTCGAAGCGTCCTTCTGGGGCCATTTTGATTTAGTTAAAGTGAGCTAAACTCAAACTCACTCGTGTTTTCTTTTGCGATACAATGCTGATATGCAAGGACGTAAATCCTTTTTTCGTTGGCTGACCGGCTGGCTGCTGTTATGCATGCTGGGGGTGGCTGTCATGGGAGCTGCAGGCCTGTCTACCCGCGCGGCGCCGAGGCCAGCCAGTGCCTTGGACGTAATTATCAGTGAAGTAGCCTGGGGAGGTACGGCTGCCGATTCAGACGATCAATGGATTGAATTATACAATCCAAGTGTAGTGGATATTGATCTAACAGGGTGGACATTGCAATCAACGGATGGAACCCCCAGTATTTCCCTTTCTGGAAATATCCTTGCAGGCGACTATTTCTTGCTAGAGCGCAATGACGATACTACAGTTTCTGATGTTGCTGCTGATTTAATCTATTTAGATACAGAAATTCTAGGGGATACAGTAGAAGTTCTTGAACTTCGGGATGACAGTAATAATTTGATCGATACTGCCAATTTGGGCAGTGCTGCCTGGTTTGCTGGATCTGGAGCTCCTAATTACTACACAATGGAAAGAAAAGCAATCCTTGCTGATATTCTATCTGCTTGGGCGAGTAATGATGGCATCACAATTAATGGCTTGGATGCTAATAGTAACTCCCTCAACGGCACACCTAAACAGCAAAACTCTGCGTGGGAGGTAGTAATTATTAGCGAGGTTGCCTGGGCCGGGACGCAGGCAACCACATTCGATGAGTGGATTGAACTACATAACCCAGGGGGATCAGCCATCGCTTTGACGGGTTGGAAAATCGAAGCTGCCGATGGCGACCCTTCCATAGCCCTTTCGGGGACAATTGCCGCAGGTGGTTATTACTTGCTTGAACGAAGTGATAGTTTTGTAATAACTGATGTAGTTGAAGATCTGGTGTACACAGGCAGTTTACTTACGGATACTGGGGAAGCTTTATATTTGTTAGCACCAGATCGTAGTGTGATTGACACAGCAAACAATTCCGGGGACGCCTGGCCGGCGGGGGGTGGGTCGAATGCCGCTAGCATGGAACGCATTAAGACTGGGGGCGTCGTTGAAAAGGACAGCATATACGCCTGGGCTACCAACGTGGGCACGGTAATGAACGGCCATGACGCAGCCGGGAATGATATCTATGGCACGCCGGGTCAAGAAAACTGGGTATTTACCGTTCTCCCAACTCCCAGCCCAGTGCCCACTGCAACTCCCACTCCAACCGATGAACTGGCGGTTGTCATCAACGAGGTCGCCTGGGCTGGTACGCAGGCCTCTACCAGCGACGAGTGGATCGAGCTATATAACCCTGGATCATCGGACATCAACCTGGCAAACTGGACGCTTACATCCAGCGATGGCAGTCCCGATATTACCTTAAGTGGCATTATCCAGGGGGATGATTACTTCTTGTTGGAACGCACAGATGATGACACGGTTGCAAGTATCGCAGCAGATTTGATCTATTCCGGCTCTTTATCCAACAGCGGTGAGATCCTGCGGCTTTACGACCCCAATAACAACCTGGTCGATACGGCCAATATCAACGGAAGCGCCTGGCCGGCTGGCATTTCATCAACATACTCCAGTATGGAACGCAGTGTGATCGATGATGACAGTGATTATGTCTGGGTGACGTATGATGCCGCCAGCGATGCTGGCACCAGAGCCACGGATGCCTCCGGCTATGAGATCAATGGCACCCCGGACAGGGGTAACGAGCCCATCAATGTGACGCCTACAGTCACGCCACAGGGATATACATCCGGTTCGGGGGGTACATCCGGTTCATCCGGCGGTAGCGGCAGCAGCGGCAGCGAACCACCCATCCTGGGGATCAGCGAATTCCTGCCGCGCCCGGGCCACGATTGGAACAACGACGGCCTGGTGGATGTCTTCGACGAGTTCATCGAGATCATCAACGCCGGTAAGATCGACGTCGACCTGGGCAATTACAAACTGGACGATGAAGAGAACCTGGGCTCCTCGCCCTATACACTGCCCAAGATCACGCTCAAACCGGGCGAACGGGCGGTCTTCTATGCCGCCGAAACCGGCATCCTGCTCAGCGACGCGGGTGATACCGTGCGCCTGCTGCGCTCCAGCAAGGTAGTGGACGCCTACACCTACGGCGTTGCGCGCTACCCGGATCAAGCCTGGTGCCGCATCCCGGATCGCCTGGGCTACTGGAACAAGCCCTGCTTCCCGACCCCCAACAACCCCAACGCGCTGACCGGAACATTCCCCTCCCCCCCGGTGGACGACAGCGGCTACCGCGTCCCGATCTGCCTGCTGCCGGATACCACCCCGCAGGTGTTCGTGTACGCCGAGTGTGACGCCCCCGGCGCCGGGATCTGGAGTTGGGAATACTGGGACGGCCTGGACGCGGCCGAACGGCTGAAATTAGGCGCGCCCGAGAAGTGGGAGACGGTCTTCGAGTGAGGGTAGCAAGGCAATAGATTGGAGGATTTGATCAAGTTGACGGAAACGATGGGAAAATCAGATTGGGTGAGTTAAATAGTTCAGTATTTTGCGGTTTAGGTTGACAGCGAGACAAATTTATTTCAATTTATGGGGTCATCCAGATATAGTAGGATTAAGTTGAGTGAGTCAACCGAATCATTCGTTGAACTAAGCGCTTCGCGCAGGTAAAGCCAACACTGTTTTCCAAGACCATC
>CAZCPP010000057.1:0-16452 GCA_964500655.1 uncultured Anaerolineaceae bacterium
AAGTGATTATAAAGCAAGCAGGATTAACTCCCTAGAACAGTCCGATTATCGTACAATATCAATATGACTTCCAAGCAACTCAGGAAGAATTTGGTAGATGTCTATAACCTGCAAGCTGAACAGCGGAACAAAAGCCAAATGCATGCTTGGAAAGCCGTTGAACGTGCTCATTTTCTATCGTTACTGAAAAAAGAAAAAAAGGGAAATCTACTAGAAATCGGGGCAGGGCATGGCAGGGATAGCTTATTCTTTCAAGATCAGGGCTTACAGGTAACTTGTATTGACTTATCTCCAAGAATGGTCGAACTCTGTCAACAAAAGGGCTTAGAAGCCCATGTAATGGACATGGTCCTATTAGATTTCGAGCACAATTCATTCGATGCTGTTTATGCGCTCAATAGCTTTTTGCACCTTCCCAAGGATGAATTCCCAATGGCTCTGGAAAAGGTTTGTAACGTCTTGCGCCCTACTGGTTTATTCTTTTTAGGCATCTATGGTGGATTTGAATTTGAAGGTTCCTGGGAGAAAGACTCTTATACACCAAAGCGCTTTTTTTCTTTCCATTCTGACGAGAATCTGAAAAAGATTCTCGTCGATAAGTTTGAGATTATAGCTTTCAAACGCATACAATTAAAGGAAGTCGAACTACATTTCCAATCTGCATTTCTTAGAAATCCTGAAGGATAAAAAAAAGTGAGCGGTTGCACTATCATCCTCTCACTCAACACTGAATATTGCCCCAAGCAACTACCCCCCCAGCGCTTCATTCAACCAATCCATAAATCCCTTCTCCTGCGGCTTGACAGTAGACCCAAGCGACTCAGCTAATTGCTCGAACAACGCACGCTGCTCTTTATTGAGTTTTCCCGGAATAGCAACATTGACGATCACCAATTGGTCACCGCGTCCATTGCGACGCAGATGTGGAACGCCATTGTTCTTAAGCTTAAAGACCTTGCCTGGTTGAGTTCCAGACGGGATTCTTAACCTCTCATCCCCATCGAGTGTTGGCACCTCGATGTCCGCACCCAGTGTGGCTTGTGCTATATTGATGTCAAGGTTGAGTAATATGTCATTCTCACGACGCTTGAAGAACTTGTGCTTTTTCACATCCAACACCAAAAACAAGCTGCCATGTGGTCCACCATAAACACCCGGCTGCCCCTCTCCTGCCAATCGAATTTGTGTTCCGCCATCCACACCAGCGGGGATTTGCACCTTCTTCTTAACAGTCTTGCGTTCCAAACCACCGCCACGGCAGGTTTTACATGGAGAAGTAATAATTTCGCCCCGGCCGTTACAGGTATGGCAAGTTGCTGTTTGCACCATTTGTCCCAGGAAAGTTTGGCGCACTTGGCGTACCTCGCCCTGTCCGTTACAAGTGTTACAGCGCGTTGGTGAGGTGCCCGGTTCTGCACCAGAACCATTACAGGTAGAACAAGTTTCTTCGCGCTGGAATTCGATCTCCTTTTCCACACCAAATACAGCTTCTTCAAAAGTCAATGTGACAGCCATTTGCAGGTCACGTCCCCGGCGAGGAGAGCGTCGTGAACGGCGACCAGTTGAAAAGCCAAAGCCACCTAGTATCTCTTCGAAAATATCGCCGAAATCCATCGTAGCAAAATCGGGCATACCACCTAAATCGCCTAATCCGGCTCGCCCATAGCGGTCATACTGAGAACGCTTCTGTGGATCAGAAAGTACGCCATAGGCTTCGTTGATCTCTTTAAATTTCTCCTCGGCGTCGGCCTCCTTGTTAACGTCAGGGTGATATTGACGAGCTAACTTGCGGAAGGCAGCCTTAATCTCATCTTCAGACGCGCTCCTTTGGAGGCCAAGAATTTCGTAGTAATCTCTATTGCTCATATTTGTTTAGCTTTCATTACAAGCACCATGATAGCACGCGGCAATGAAAACAGCGCTACTCTTTCACTTCTCCATCAATGACATCATCCTCGCTACTTTCCTCCGACGATGAGTCTACTTCAGCTTCCGATGTGCCGTTTCCAACTTCCTGACCTTCATACACGCTGGCGCCAATCTTTTGGATGAGCTGTCCCAGCTCTTCGGTTACAGATTTCATGGCATCTACATCTTCCCCTTCCACAGCTTTGCGGACTTCGACAACTTTTGCTTCGATGTCTGTCTTGATATCTTCAGGCACCTTGTCACCGAATTCCTTTAGGGCTCTCTCAGCTGCATAAGCCGTATTGTCACCGTGATTGCGAGCCTCGATCAAATCTTTGCGCTTGACGTCTTCATCAGCATGCGCTTCAGCTTCCTTCTTCATCTGCTCGACTTCTTCTTCTGACAAACCAGATGATGCCGTAATCGTAATATGCTGGGAGCGACCAGTGGCCTTATCCTTCGCGGTCACCTTCAGAATTCCGTTGGCATCAATATCGAATGTAACTTCAATCTGTGGGACACCACGTGGGGAAGGTGGAATGCCATCTAAGATAAATTGACCGAGTGACTTGTTATCTGCAGCCATCGGACGTTCACCTTGTAATATGTGGATTTCCACCTGTGTTTGATTGTCGGACGCGGTCGAGAAAATCTGGCTGCGGCGGGTTGGAATAGTTGTATTGCGCTCAATCTGTGGGGTAGAAACGCTACCCAGAGTTTCAATTGATAACGATAGCGGGGTGACATCAAGTAGTAATATGTCTTTAACTTCACCACCTAGCACGCCAGCTTGAATCGCGGCCCCAATTGCCACCACTTCATCTGGGTTGACACCCTTGTGCGGATCCTTGCCGAAGAATGCGCGGACACGATCCTGCACAGCGGGCATACGCGTCATGCCACCGACCATTACAATCTCGTTGATGTCACCGGCATTTAAACCAGCATCGGATAAGGCTTGTTTTACGGGAGCAATTGTCCGGTCCACTAGGTCCGCAGTGAGTTGCTCCAGTTTGGCACGTGTCAATGTTAATACCAGGTGTTTTGGTCCACTTGCATCCGCTGTAATATAAGGCAAATTAATCTCGCTCTGCATTACTGTAGAAAGCTCAATCTTGGCTTTCTCGGCAGCTTCTTTCAAGCGCTGCAAAGACTGTCGGTCGTTAGACAGGTCGATGCTATTGTCTTTCTTAAATTCTTCAATCAGGTAATCCATGATACGTTGATCGAAATCGTCGCCACCTAGAAAAGTATCTCCGCTTGTAGACCGTACTTGGAAAACGCCATCACCAACGTCTAAAATAGAAATATCGAATGTACCGCCGCCCAAGTCATAGACCGCGATGATTTCGTTATCTTTTTTATCAAGACCATAGGCAAGCGAGGAAGCGGTTGGTTCGTTTATGATGCGTAGAACTTCAAGTCCGGCAATCTTTCCAGCATCTTTGGTTGCATTGCGCTGAGCATCGTTGAAGTAAGCGGGGACGGTAATGACAGCCTGCGTTACTGTCTCGCCCAGGTAGGCTTCAGCATCAGCTTTGATCTTAGATAGAATCATGGCTGAGACTTCTGGCGCGCTATATTCCTTGCCGCCTAACTCAACTCGCACATCGCCATTATCTGCTTCAGTAATAGTGTAGGGTACTCGCTTTTTTGTGCGAGCTATTTCCTCATCCTTGGTTTTGCCACCCATCAGGCGTTTGATCGAAAAAATGGTGTTCTGCGGATTGGTAATGGCCTGATTACGAGCCACGCGTCCCACCAGTCGCTCATTATTTTTATTTACCGCCACAACGGAAGGAACCAATCGTTCACCTTCCGCTGACGGGATTACTACCGGTTCACCACCACTCATTACAGCTGCAGCCGAGTTCGTCGTGCCTAAGTCAATACCGATGATCTTTGCCATGAAAAAGTTCTCCTTGCTATTCGTAGATTTGTTCTACGAATATTATTCCGCCACCCTCACCATTGCTGGCCGAATGACTCGTTCACCTAATAAATATCCGTTTTGCGTGACTTCAATTACGTGACCACTTTCTACATCATCATTCGGCTCGCTCGAAATAGCCTCATGAAAGTTCGGATCAAAAGGCTGCCCTGCGGCTTCGATGCGCGTCACGCCTTCGGATTCGAGTACATTCTGGAACTTGCGAGCAATCAAATCCATACCTTCAGCCCAAGTATCGCTTTCTGGGTGGTTGGCAAGTGCAAGTTGAAGATCATCTAGCACCGGCAGCATCTTTTTGATGATATCGCCTTTCATAGTAACAAAATCTAGCTCACGATCACGCTGAACGCGGTTCTTATAATTGATGAACTCTGCTTGCGACCGCTGCCAACCATCCAGGTTTTCTGCGATCTTAGATTCGGTCTCATCAAGTTGCTTTTGCAGCGATTCGACCTCCGTTTCAGGCTGTTCACCGTTTTCAGTCTCTTCGACTTTGTCTAGAGGCTGTTCGCCGATTTTAGTTGCTTTGATCTCTTCAACTGGCGTTTCCATCACTTCTTCAATTTTCTCTTCTTTGCTTTTGGTTTCTTTCTTAGTCATTCTCTTATTCTCCAGCAATGGTATCGTTTACCAAATCACTCAACAGTCCAGCTACGAAACGAACCGTTGGGATAGTCTTTGCATAAGACATACGCATTGGGCCAAGCACACCCAACATACCCGTCGCAAGCCCCGGCACGCCGTAGCGTGCCAACACCATCGAGCATTGATGTAATTCTTCCCAACCCCCCTCGCCACCGATCAACACTTGCAAACCACCAACCAAACTGTTAGTAGTTGTACGTGCTAGCAAATCTTGCAAAGTTGAACGTTCTTCGAAAAGACGTAGTGCACGGCGCGCCTCGTCAGACTCAGCAAATTCAGGTTCGGCCAAAACGTTCGTCAGACCGTCAGTATATATATTGCCGGAAACGCTGTCCGTTGCACGACGAATATCTTGTACGATCAAGGTCAGGATATCCTGATCTAGCGTTTCGGAAGGAGGCAGGAGTGCAGAAATCGCTTCTACAGCTAAACCAGCCAAAAGTCCATTAAGACGCGTGGCTGTTTGGCTGAGCTGTTCTTGTGAGACAGGCTCCGCTAATGTCAAAATCTGTTGCGAAACTTCGCCTCCCGTTTGAACCATGACCATCAACACCTGGCGACCTTGAGTCGAAATTAATTCAACGTGTTTGAATAACGCTTGTTCGGCATGAGGAGCTGTGACGACTGAGGCACCCTGTGATTGGTGCGCCAGAATGGAAGCCGCTAGCGTCATCCATTGGTCAACGTCAGGACGTGCTTGATAGAATTGATGCGTAATAGTGTGTTGTATAGCTTCTGGTAACTCCGCTTGGTGCATCATCTGACTAACAAAGAAACGATAGCCCTTTTCCGTGGGAATTCGCCCCGCGGATGTGTGTGGCTGTCCCAAGTAGCCCATTTCGTCGAGGGCGGACAACTCATTTCGGACAGTAGCAGAACTCAAATCCAGATGGTAGCGTTTTACGAGAGCATTCGAACCAACAGGTTGTGCCGTCTCAATGTAGTCTCGTATTACGAGCATTAGGATCGTTTTCTGGCGTTCGGTCAATGAGGTCATGTCATTCTCACAATTTAGCACTCTCGACTTGAGAGTGCTAAATATTCGCTATCAATGATAACATGGCTGAAAATGAGCGTCAATAAGAGGAGTGTAAGAAAAACTCCCGCTGATGTACTGCGGGAGTGCGCATTGACTAAGGAGTTGCGATCGGCCTCCAAGCCGGGTCAAAATCTTCACTTGGATCAGTTGTCAAGCGTGTGCGAGTGGCACCGCTTGCGGTCATGTAATAGATATCCTTATTATCATATTGATCTACCCCTTCGTATACCAACCAGAAGCCATCAAAAGAGTAGCTTAGCTTTTCAATTCCCACTATTCCCAGCATGAGGCGGGTTGCTTTTTGTGAATCCCGATCCTCATAACGCATCTGCATTAACCAGGGCAAGGATGGCACATTAGCCTGGCGTTGGCTGAAAAAAATATATTCGCCATCAGGTGACCAGATCGGAAAATAATCCTTGAGCTGCTGTCCGCTTCGTACCATTTGTATAGGATTCTGACCTGTATCAGTCATGGTCCATATTTGTAATGCACCTACGCGTTTCTTAACAAAAACAATTTGATTTCCAAATGGAGACCATGCAGGCTGGCTATTTTCTTCATCTGGATCAATACCAGTCAACCGTGTAGCCTGCTTACTTTCCAAGTCATATACAAAAATTTCCTTTTGTCCATCTCGTAAAGAAGTAAATGCAATGCGTGAACCATCAGGGGACCAGGCTGGATCGAAGTCTCCACCAGGTGCAGAATTCAAGGGTCTTATGTCACTTCCATCTGCATTAATAATATAGAGGCTTGACTCAGGGTAAGTGTCTACATTTGTACTGCAAGGTGAAGTAAATACCAACCTTCTTCCATCTGGCGACCATGAAGGTTGGCAAGCACCTTCAAGAAGATTGGTTATGGGATACAGGTCGCTACCATCCGCGCTTATCAAGTAGATATCTGGAATGCCAGTTCGCAAAGATGCAAAAGCAATTTGACCATATCCCCCACCAACAGGTGTTGGAGAAGGTGTCTGGGTAATATTCGGTATGAGTGGTGGCTCTTCGGTTGGTGGTATGGTGGGTGCCAACGTCTCGGTTGGTGCGAGTGTAGGAACAAGGTCGATTGTTGCTGTAAGCGCCACTTCGGGGATAGGTGTTGGTGAAGACAGTTGTGCTGGCGGCACTGGTTCCATGGGCTGAATCCATGGGATATAGCTGGCAATTGATGCAGGCACCAGTTCAGGAACAAGGAATAAACCACCAACTATAATACTAGATAACAATATCAAGGTTAACAACAATGGCAAAACACAACTGCCACGTCGTTTTTTCTTTTTTCTTGGAGGTTTGAATTCATTTTCTGGTTCAACGGTCATCAATTCCGGTTTCTTTTCCATTGGTTTTTTAGGTGGAATTGAGCCATCCGGAGCGAAAGCTTCAAGCGGAGGTGGTTGTACTTTGTAATCCCCGGCTGCACGTTGCGTTTTAGATTTCGAGCCCAGCAAAGCCTTTTTGAATTCATCAGCTGTTTGATACCGATCGGCAGGATCGATTGCCATGGATGTTTCAATGGCCGAAGCCAGTCGTCGTGATACTTTGCTCTTACGTTTACGTAATGGAGTGAGCTGGGCATTGTCCATTGCACGCGCTAATCCATCTTCAGGGATGATTCCAGTCAGAGCTGCATACAGGGTTGCCCCAAGTGAATAGATGTCAGTTCGTGGGTCGGTGCGGGCAGTGCCATACTGCTCTGGCGGTGAATAACCAGGTGTCATCGCTCGCGCACCCGTGGTTGTAGCCTGGCTCCCCTGCACGACTTTTGCAAGACCAAAGTCCACTAAAAAGATGTGGCCATCTGGTGTGATCTTAACATTGCCTGGCTTGATATCCCGATGTAAGATCGGGGATTTGCGTAAGTGTAAATATGACAATGCATCACACATTGCCGCGCCAATCATGACAGCTTCTTCTTCAGAAATAGATCCGGCACGCTCCATTCGCTCGCGCAAATCTTCACCCTCGATAAAATCCATTACCAAATATTGTCCCTGATCACCAACCAGAAAATGGTCTGAAACACGTGGTAAGTTTGGATGACGCAAATTCGCCAAGATCACAGCTTCAAGGCGAAACTGCCGAGCATATTCATCTGTGGTAAAGAGGTTTTCTTTTAGCGCAATATCAACGCCCAGATTTTCATCTACCGCACGATAAACAGATCCCATCCCACCTTGTCCTAGGATCTCAATGATGCGGTATCTTCTATGAAGTAGCGTGCCGCGGTCCAAAGTCATTTGGTGATAAATTCTCCAGTAGGAGGCTAAGAGCCCCAGCCCCGGTGATTATAACACTATGATAACCAAAGATAGAGGCTATGATAATTTCAATTTCGTGAAAAGAAGCGGCGCTCCAGCAGAAATCCAGCTACCAAGTAAAGTATAGCGGATAAATCGCAAGACGAATGGGATAAGCGACTCCCCACGTGGAAAAACCACTCCTAAGCCATACCAAATGATAAGCACCCCCACCGCACCAATTACATAGCGTGTAGCTCGCATCCAAAATGGGCCCGAAACCTGCCAGCCGCCATGAGACGCCTTCCAGGCTAATCCTCCCAACAACCCAAATAGAGTCGCTGCCGATGTAATAATTCCACTCATGGAAAAGGGGGCAAGTTCCTCACCCCCGACTCGAGCTGAGTTGGTTAACCAAATCTCAGGGAGTACATGGTTACGGGTTGCGAAAACAGTGATCATACCGAGCAATATTATCCCTAGCGAAGCATAAAACGCATATTGGATTTGGCGACCAAGAGGTTGCTTGGTTACCCAGTCAACAACTACATCCCAGTAGTGAAGGAATAACCACAATAATAATGCTCCAATGAGCCAACCTGCGAACATATCTACAAAGAAATGTGTTCCTAAGAAAACACGCGAAAGTCCAATCATAAGCATCAAAAACGCAGCGATTATCCAGACCCAATTACGGCGAATGTACGCTGCCATGATTCCCCACACAGCTACAGATTGTTGTGCATGCCCAGATGGAATCCCAAAATAAACCTCACCCCACAATGCCTTTACTTCAGAACTCACCCAATAAGGGCGGGGGCCTGCAAAAGGTATTTTGAGAATAAAGTTCATGGCGCTGCTGAACAGCACAACCATGCCAACCCGGATCCCCAATCTGGAATCAATACACCAATACAAGATGGGCAAAATAAGAATATAGAACTCCTCGGTTCCAAGAAAGCTAAAAAAGCGCATTGGCACAACCAGCCAATCGCCCAATGATTGAAATAAAATAACCCAGATCAGATCAAGTTCATAGGGGAACATATTTTTACCTCCTTACATTGACGCCATTGTTTTGTTATTGTACACTCATCACATGAAACTATCTCATCCTCGTCGTTGGGATTGGCCATCAATTATTTTACTTGTATTCATGGTGCAAGTTGCAACTGCACGTTTAGTAGTAACAGAATGGACAGAGTATCTTTTCTTTGCACAAACGCTGGCAGCATTGGGGTTATTCTTAGGATTAGCACTCGGATATAGTCAATATAAAAGGCGGACTGTAATATTATTAACGCTAGGTTACTCTTTCATACTCATCCCCTCACAATTAACCCTTGCTATTGAGGATGTTTATCTTACCGACCGACTAGCCAGCGTGGGCGGACGTTTGTTATTCTCAATGACACAATTTTTTCAACGCGAACCCGTAGAAGATGGATTGCTATTCGTGGCATTCATTTCTACACTTTGCTGGTTTCTTTGCTTGGTATCAGGTTACTGGTGGACACGTCATGAAAATTACCTTGTCACCGTATTACCCGGATGGGTTTTTATTCTGGTTATCCACCTCTATAACCAATTTTTCAGTAGCCGTATCTGGATATTGGCAATCTACATTTTATTAGCTTTGTTACTTCTTGGACAACTGTATTACTTGAAAAACCGCGAATCCTGGCGGGAACGACGAGTACTACAAATGCAGGAAAGCACCTTCGACTTAACCCGCGGCATGGTTATCTCAGCATCTCTATTTGTTTTCGTGGCATGGACCGTTCCAGCCTCTCAGGCAGGATTAGACTCTGCTAAACGCCAATGGAAGCGAATTACTGAGCCCTGGCGCGATCTGCAGGAGTGGTTCTCGAATGCAGTTGAGGGATTGGAAGCACCCACTGTTTTTAGATCAAGTGATCTTTATGGTAGTCAACTAGGACTTGGAACCGGCAACTCTCTCTCTGAGGATGTGGTGTTCAGCGTCGAAGCTCCTGACCTACCTGAAAAACACCCTCGTTATTATTGGCGTGGTTATGTATATGATTTTTACCAAAACCACAGATGGTATGCAACAAATTCTACTAGGAGTGAATTCCTCCCTGAAGAAACGGAGCTGCTGGTTCCAAATATGGGAGAGCTAACAATTGCGGACTTTACCGTCAAGGCCTGGATTCCCCAATCCCTTTTGTATACAGCCTCTCAACCTCTGTGGGTTAGCCGTCCCGGGGAAATCGACTTTTCTTCAACAGATACGGACGAACAAGATTTGCTTGCATGGCGATCAGGAACGCGAATACCAACAGGTGAACAATATCAAGTTACTGCGGCATTGATAAACCCATCCATACAACAACTACAAAAGGCAGGGACTGATTACCCTCAATGGGTCACAGACAGATATTTGCAGCTACCTGACGATTTTTCACCACGCATAGTCGAATTGACCGCCCTTATCACTCAGGGTTCAGAAACCCCCTACGACAAGGCTGCCATAATTACTGATTATTTGCGAAGTGAGATTACGTATACAAATCCACTCCCTGATCCGCTACCCAAAGGGGAAGATTCGCTTGAGTGGATCCTCTTTGATATCAAAAAGGGGTTTTGCAATTACTATGCATCTGCTGAGATACTAATGTTGCGTTCACAAGGTGTCCCGGCACGCATGGCCGTTGGTTTTGCTGAAGGCAACTTTGATGATGAAGCCAATGCATACAGTGT
Organism: uncultured Anaerolineaceae bacterium; assembly: GCA_964500655.1. Classification (GTDB taxonomy): domain Bacteria; phylum Chloroflexota; class Anaerolineae; order Anaerolineales; family Villigracilaceae; genus JAABUE01. Next base: position 10,507 of record CAZCPP010000057.1, read on the forward strand.
ACTCAGTCTTGATGCCCATGCTTGGCCCGAGGTGTATTTTCCTGACATAGGTTGGATTGAGTTCGAACCTACTGGAAACCAAGAACCTCTTATTCGTCCAAACAGACCTGAAGACGATGAAGCACAAGAATTAAATGGAGAGCCAGGGGGCATTCTCAATCCTCTTGGCCTTAATTCAATAGATGAATTCCGCGAACGTAAACTTGATTTTGATGAAGGTCTTACCGAAACAGATGAACTAACGGACTTGGATCTACAACCAACAACAAATCCGGTTTATTACGCACTCTTAGCAGCGAGCTTGTTAGGATTGTTTTGGCTCATTAACCGTCAATACTCAGTTCTTGATCAAATTCCTGTACGAATACGAATAGCATATGAACGCAATGGAGGACGTCCTCCCGCATGGCTAATCAATTGGGCACGTTGGGCCACACTTACTCCTACTGAACGAGCTTTTGAAACGGTCAATCGCAGTTTACGTCTGCTAGGTGAATCCCCAGCCTACCACGCCACACCAACCGAACGCGTTGAATTGTTAACCAAAAAACTTCCGACGGCCACAAATCAAATTGAAATTTTGTCTGACCAGCACCTGGCTTCCCTTTTCACTCCAAATCCAGGGAATGTGGGGCGGGCACGTCGTGCCAGTCTTTCCATTTGGTTGTATACTATACATAGCATTATTAAAAGAATTCTTTACGGCCGTTCTATTGAATAGAATTTCGGGAATATTAAATGCGCAATAATAAAACCAAACCAACGACATTACATGACCAATTATTGATCCTCAGTAAACAGGCGGGGGCTGTTCAGGATTCTTTGAAAGGTTCCAAAGTCAAAGCTCCCAAGAAGACCAAGGAAGAGGTCAAAAATCTTGAAGCCACGCTTAGTCAATTAAGTAATAAAATGGAAGTTTTTGAAACTGAGCACAGCAACTTACAAGCCTTGGCGGGAATTGGACAGGTCGTGAATTCAACGCTTGAATTGGATTCAGTTTTACAGACCGTGATGGATACCATAATTCGCCTTTCCCATGCGGAACGTGGTTTTTTAATGTTGCGAAACGAACAAGGGGAAATGACCACGCGCATCGCCCGAAACTGGGAACAAGAATCCATCAACCCCAACGAGACCGCTGTCAGCCGAACGATTATCGAAAAGGTTATTAGCGAAGGTGAGCCAATCCTGACAACCAACGCGTTGGAAGATCCACGCTTTGGGGCACAGGAAAGCATCGTAGCTTTCAATTTGCGTTCAATCTTATGCGTGCCACTCAAAGTCAAGGATGATCTAATTGGCGTTATCTACGCTGATAATCGTATTCGAAGCGGTATCTTCTCTGAAAATGAACGTGACCTGTTGACAGCTTTTGCAAATCAAGCAGCAGTGGCAATTGAAAATGCGCGGCTATTCTCATCTCTTAAAAATTCTCTCGCGGAGGTTACAGAGCTTAAAAATTTGATGGACAATATTTTTGCATCTATCGCCAGCGGGGTCATCACGGCTGATATTGAAAACCAGATCACACTCTGTAATCGCGCGGCTGAAGGAATTCTTGGCCACGTAGCTAAAGAACTTATTGGGCATCCCTTGGATCAAATTCTGCCATCTGTAGCAGAGAGTATCGTGCCACACATGGCTTCTGTGCGAGAAACGAATGATCCGGTCGTTGGGTTAGAAATTAGCCACATCCTACCTTCACGTGGCGCTGTCGATTGGCGGCTTAATCTCTCGCCACTCAAAGATGCTGACCAATCAACACAGGGCGTTGCCATTGTGTTAGATGATTTGACTGAGCGCAAACGCTTAGAAGCACAACGCCAATTATTCGAACGCATGGTCTCTCCCGCCGTAATCAACCAACTCGACCCCAACAGCCTACAATTAGGAGGCAAACGAACAGATATTACCGTGTTGTTCGCCGATATTCGAGGCTTTACCACCTTTAGCGAAAGTCTATCTCCCGAAGAACTGGTATCGGTGTTGAATCGATATTTGGCTGCCATGGCAGAAGCAGTTCTCTCACAAGAAGGTACCATTGATAAATTCATGGGAGATGCCATCATGGCCTGGTTCAATGCTCCAATCCCTCAAGCAGACCATACATTACGTGCAATCAAAGCTGCCTTGCTATTGCGTAAGACGGTAGAGAATCTATATAAGGAATTACCTGAACATTCACATCTTGCATTTGGAGTAGGGATTCATTATGGAGATGCAGTTCTGGGCCTGATTGGCACCGACCGTCGTCTTGAATACACAGCAATCAGTGATAGTGTAAACACTGCCAAGCGCATTCAGGAAAATTCGTCCAATAATCAGATTTTGATCAGTAAAGAAGCTTATGAACGGGTAATAGATGCTGTCGATGCCGAGCACTATGCCCCAATGACAGTAAAGGGTAAAAGTCAACCAATAGATGTATATGAAGTATTAGGGTTGAAGAAGGTGGGAGGCTAAGAAACCAAAGCAGGTTTAGGACCAAGGCGGGTGATACCTTCCATCATTATTGTTTACAGTTCAGGAATGAATAGAATTCCTTGATCGCTCAGATTCTGAGAGGGCAAAAGATATGGAAGATTTTCTAATATGGTTGAATGGACTCGATGTGGTAACACCACTAATTTTCACTTTACTTGGTGGAATTATTGGGGGACTCATAAGCCCATTAGTTCAATGGGCTATTGAAAAAAAGCGTAGCATAATGCAATATCGCCAAGAACTTATAAAAAACTTGGCGTGAAGATATTAGTAGCTTTGATGAGAGTGAGGGAGAAATTTTAAATACCTCCGCTTATTCTGCTATTAGGGAACATTTATCTCTAGAACTTTTAAAAGAGTTGGAACCTCCAAATAATGGGAACATTCGATTGACAGCTAGGCCCCGCGGTAGTGGACGTTTTCGCACAAAGAAAAATATTATATTGGATGAAATTACAAAAATTGAGAAAACATGGGGATTAGTATGAAAGAAAATAGTTAGTGAAGGAAAATCTCTTGCCCACGCCCACCATCACCGACATCCACCAGGCCGCCGAACGCATCTGGCCTTACGCGCACCGCACCCCGGTGTTGACTTGCACCAGCCTTGATCAGCAAGTCGGTACTCAGGTGTTTTTGAAATGCGAAAACCTGCAAAAAGTGGGCGCGTTTAAATTTCGTGGGGCCTGCAACGCTGTTTTCTCGCTTGCAAACGAAGAAGCCGCCCGCGGTGTCGCAACCCATTCCTCCGGCAACCACGCCCAGGCATTGGCGCTGGCGGCGCGACTGCGCGGCATCCCGGCTTATATTGTCATGCCGGAGAACGCCCCGGCGGTCAAAAAGGTGGCTGTAGCTGGCTATAGCGGGCAGATCACTTATTGCAAACCCACTCTTGAGGCACGGGAAACCACAACAGAACAAATTGTCAATGAAACTGGTGCAACAGTCGTGCATCCATACAACGACAGCCAGGTTATTGCTGGGCAGGGAACAGCTGTGCTGGAATTGCTGGAAGAAATCCCGGATTTGGATGTGGTTATCGCACCAGTTGGTGGAGGCGGTTTGTTAAGCGGAACAGCCATTGCGGCAAAAAAGTTAGTTCCTAACATCCGTGTGCTAGCTGCCGAACCAGATTTGGCCAACGATGCATATCGATCATTGCAAGCTGGATATATTATCCCTTCTGAAAATCCCCAGACAATAGCCGATGGCTTGCTCACCTCGCTAGGCGACGTGACTTTTCCGATCATCCAAAAGTATGTGGAACAAATCGTTACAGTCAGCGAGGAGGGAATCTTGGAAGCGATGAGGTTTATTTGGGAGCGCACTAAGCTTATTATTGAACCGTCTGCTGCGGTGCCGATCGCCCTGCTTTGGGAGCGGAAAATTGACCTGAGTGGCCTGCGAGTGGGCGTCATCTTATCCGGTGGCAATGTGGATTTAGAGTACTTACCATGGCAAAGAGAGATGTGAGAGAATGAAATGAGTATTGCGCATGCTCACTCTTTCTGATTTCCTGCATCTGGGCTACACACCTGATCTGACTGATGGGGGAATTGCCTATGCTATCCGCTCGTTGCCCTATACCTATGACCGCATGGGCGGCTCGCCATTTTCCCGCCTGCGACGAATCGTGGCTGGTGTAGCTGTTGAATTAGCCTTCAGGCGTCATCTTAGTGAACAGGATATCCCCTTTGACGTTAAAGGTGCCACACCCTTCACCGATCCAGACAGATACGACGTATCTCTTGGTAAACATCGCTGTGATATCAAATCATTTCTTATCTCACACAGACGGCAAATCTCATCGCTTCGAACTCAACCGGAACTGCTCCTGAAAGCCCCAGCTCTCGTCCCTTCCGATCAGCATGCTGCCGACGGACACTGCGATGATGATCTGTATCTTTTCGCCTTTTTATCCGATCTTATTGCTGCATCTCACGAAGATTTAGGGAAAGCACTTGATGCAGGACAGCCCACATACCTAATCCATACCCTACCAAAAAAATGGTCCAGACCAGTGAATTGGCAGCCAATTAACCCTCTAACACTTAAATCCGAATCAGACGCAATTTTAACCGTCGAGGTCGCCGGGCAGGCCGCAGGTCGAGAATTTTTAACGCGCAAGATGGAATTGCCTCCAAGCACCCGCGTTGAAGTGACGGACGAATTTTATGCAGTATCTTCTATCCACGTTAACAAACTTCCCGGCGCAAGGGTGGGGATCCACAGTCAATATATGGGTGAGCCATATATCATCGATCTGTTTGCATGGGGCAATATCTGGCTTTACGGTATGGGCATTACCCTAACCGGTTACATTTCTTACGATGAGTTTGGGCGCACCAGCAGCCAGATACAGCCCGGCAGCCGCGTGTTTCAATACAGCAAAACCAAGATCAAAAACTTGGCCGTCCCCGTATCAGATTTGAAGCCCCTGCCAGCACTATTTGAACGCGTTAAGGAGTGGGAGATAAAACAATCTTAGTGCAATGAACAGATAGGGGGATATTAATAGAATTATAGTATTCAATTCCAGACATTCAATACTGCTCACAACAAATTAGATATTCATTTACAGTAGAAACGTGGAGAGTATGGGATGAAACCAACTTTAGAAACATCTGATACGAAAGTCAAGGGATTGCCCTGGTTATTGCAAGTGCTAGTTGAGCCTTCAATGACTATTGAAAGAAGAGATGAAAGATGAAAAGTTCGTTTGCTTTCTACTTTCATCATCGTGCTGTTTTTCTTGTTTTTGGGGGTCAATCTTGGCTATTTTATTTTCGTTCCAGATTATGAACTTCCACCAGCTGACCTGATCGGCTATGGATTTTTAGTGACAACCTATATTCTCAGCCGCACCCGCTTCCCGACTGTGGCAGCCATATTGGTTATGACAATGTTCCCTATGAACATTTTTGGGAATCTAATCGGGGGAACCAGTATTAATCCCAGTGTCACTTTGGTTTATTTATTGCCCAGTTTTGTATTGAGTAGCATGTGGTTTTCAGTAAAGGGTGTGGTTTCTTATTGCCTACTCACACTATCCGGAATTATTTCACTACCATATCTTGCCCCTGCTTCGATTTCAAGCTTCTCTGATATTATCGGCGCATTTTCTGTGAGTGTTGTTGGATCAGTGCTAGTTGTCGTAGCGATGATCCACAGAAATCTAATGGAAAGCGACCGGCAAAACGAACTCGAAACTGCATATGACACCACCCTTGAAGGTTGGGCGCATGCACTGGAACTTCGAGATAGGGGGACTGAAGGCCACAGCCAAAGAGTGATTAACTTGGTAATACAACTTGCACGAAAAATTGGTGTCCAAGAAAAGGATATAGTTCATGTGCGGCGTGGTGCCTTACTGCATGATATTGGCAAGATGGGCGTTCCAGACAGCATTTTACTAACTCATGTTACGCAGTGATTGGCTGAATAGAAAGCTCAGACTGCAAA